>CAKZTM010000059.1 GCA_937920555.1 uncultured Paracoccaceae bacterium
ATGTTTTCCCATTGCGCTGAACCACAAAGCCTTGAGGGCTTAAGCTGGCTGGTCTGTTACCTGACAACCGGCAAGCATATGGCATTTTATTGGAGCTTTCTGGTCGTCATAGCACTGATTGTGCTGGCCGCGCCCCTGTCCCTTGGCATGGGGTTCTTGGGCGCATTTGCCAAACGCTCGCGCATCGCACCCCTGCGCTGGCTGGGCATGCTCTATACCTCGATGATCCGCGGCGTACCGGCAATCGTGTTCTTTTTGTTTGTCCCCATAGCACTTGATCAGGGGCTCGAATATGTGCGCCATAAAATCAAATGCCCCAAGGTTACGGACCCGATCTGGCAAGGCAATGATTTCATCGTCTGCGCGCAGGCAAAACTGCCCGTCAGCACCTCACCGGAATGGGTGCATAACACCTACGGGTTCATACTTGCCCTGATCGCCTTTGCCATCGTGTTTGGCGCGTTTGCCGCACAGATCATCGAAGGTGCCCTCAAAGCCGTGCCCAAAGGCCAGGTAGAGGCCGCAAGAACCGTCGGCATGACCGAGCGCCAGATCATGCGCCGGGTCCAACTGCCGCAAATGTGGATCTACGCCCTGCCGGGCCTGTCCAACCTGTGGCAGGTGCTGATCAAATCCTCGCCGCTGCTGTTCCTGCTGGGTATCCAGGACATAGTCTATTGGGCACGTGAGCTGGGCGGCTCCAAAACCAGCGCCTACGCCTATCCGCACCCAGATTGGCGCTTGTGGTACTTCAGTGGCATTTTGGTGTTTTACGTGGCCCTCACTTGGCTCTCGCAGATCGGCTTTGAGCGGCTGATGCAACGGGTGTCACGGGGACAGGCGATTGGCATGAACCCATGACTTGCCTAGAGGCCATCTCCAGCTACGCCCTGCGCGCCATCGGCATCGGCGAGCGGCTCTTGCCCAAAGGCGAAATTTCCATATGCGAACAAGTGGCCCTGATCGGGTCAGGCATGATCTGGAATATCTACTACGCAGTATTTGCCATCAGTCTGGGCTTTTTTGCCGCCACCGCACTGGCCTTGGGCAAAGCCAGCAATACCGCGCTGTGGCGCGTGCCCTCCAACATATTCGTCTATATTTTCCGCGGCACACCGCTCTTTATCCAGTTCTTCTTTGTCTATGAACTCTTTGTGCTCATCCCCAAATACGCCTTTGATATCAATCTGGGATTTACAACCATCACCGCCGAAACCCGCTGGCTGACACGGGCGTGGCTGGGCGGCGCATTCGTGCTGTTTTTGAACACCGCAGGCTACTCCGCCGAGATCTTCTACGGCGCCCTCAGAGCCGTCCCCAAGGGCGATGTGGAGGCCGCACGCTCCATCGGCATGAGCAGCTCCAAAAGATTTCGACGCATCGTGTGGCCAACCATGCTCCGTCTGGCATGGCCCAGCTACACCAACGAGGCGATCTTCCTGTTTCAGTCCACAACGCTGGTCTATTTCTCGTCCTTCCCCGCATGGCGGCAAAAAGGCGATGCGTTCTACTACGCCAACTATTTCGCCGAAAAGACCTTCAACCCGTTCGTGGCCTACCCGATTGTGGCGGTGTATTTCATCCTCAGCACACTTGTGCTGATCTGGATATTTGGCGTGGCAGGCCGCCGCCTGAACCGCCACTTGGCCCCCGAGGCGCGACAAAAGTTCAGCTTCCGCCCGCAATATCTGCGGTAATTGCGCAGCCCGGACCGCTAATCAATCGCCACCCGACCACCGGCCTCATCAGCAATCATGGCCGCATCAATGACGCTCTGCAACTTTGCGGCAACCGCAAAATCCGGGTCCATGGGCGCGCCGTGCATCACCGCATCGGCAAAACGCTGATAGGTGGTCGCCACAGGCTGCAACGGCACCTCCTGCCAACGTGCGGTCAACATGTCGGAGCCTTCGCAGATTTTCAGTTCCCCCAAAGGCCCTGCATTACTGATCGCCAAAGCCCCCTTGGTGCCATGGATTTTCAGGTTCAAATCATTGATGTGACCGGTCGCAAATCTGGATGCATGGATCACACCGGTGGTGCCGTTTGAGAACTCCGCCGTCATGACAAAACTATCATTGGCATCAAGCGTGTAATCGCCGATTTGGTTGCCCGGCGCCTTGTCAAACACCTTGAGCTGCGCCGTGATCGCGGCAATCGGCATGCCCACCGCATAGGTGGCAAAATCCAGAATATGAATGCCCACATCCCCCAGCGCCCCGTGAGAACCATGGGCCTGCGACAACCGCCACAGCCAACGCGGCTCGGTCTGCCAATCGCCCCAACTGGGCTGGGTGAGCCAGCTTTGCAAATAAGACGCCTCCAAATGACGCACCTCCCCGATACGCCCTTCAGCCACCAGTTTATGCGCCATCTGAATGGCCGATACATTGCGGTAGGTCAGGTTCACACCATTGACCAAACCAGCCCCTTTGGCCGCATCGGACATGGCCGCCGCATGACCGTAATTTGTCGCCAAAGGCTTTTCACAAAACACATGACACCGGGCCTGCAACAACTTCATGGTGGTCTCGTAATGCACATTGTCAGGGGTGACATTGGTGGCCGCATCAAATCCGCCAGCGGCCAAAGCCTCGTCCAAAGACCCGTAAACATCGGGGATCCCGTGCTCATCCGCGAACGCACGGGCGGCCTCCTGGCTGACATCAGCACAAGCCACCAACTCCACGCCGTCGATGGACTTGAATTGACTGGCATGACCACTGGCCATGCTGCCAGTGCCCAAAATAAGCAGCTTCATGTGAACCCCTCCTGACCGTCTTCATGCAGCTTGGGGCCGCGCGCCGTGATCGGCTCCAAGGCATCCTCAACCGCACGGTTTGGCGCCGATGTCACGTCCAGAACACGCGGCGCAGAATTGTAAGCCCATTTCACCCCATTGCGCAAAACCGTCTGGATATTGGCATCATGATAAGTCGGATAAGTCTCGTGACCGGGCTGGAAATAAAATACCGACCCCGCCCCCTTTTTGTAGGTCACACCCGAGCGAAACACTTCGCCGCCCTGAAACCAGCCGATCATAACCGTCTCCATGGGCTCAGGAATGCCAAAAGGCTCCCCGTACATTTCCTCATGCTCCAACTCGAAATGATCCGGCAAACCGGCCACAATGGGATGGTTGCGCGAGGTCACCCAAAGCCGTTCGCGCTCACCGGCCTCGCGCCAAGACAAATTGCACGGCGTGCCCATGAGCCGCTTGAAAATTTTGGAAAAATGCGCCGAATGCAGACAAATGAGACCCATGCCCGACCAAACATGCGCAGCCACGCGCTCGACCACCGCATCATCAACATCGCCGTGACGGGCATGCCCCCACCATGTGAGCACATCGGTTTCAGCCAGCCGCGCCTCGCTTAGACCATGCTCAGGCTCTTGCAGGGTGGCCGTTGTCGCCTCAATCGCAGGGTCAGCGTTCAACGCATCCGCAATGCAGCCGTGCATGCCATTGGGATAGAGGTCTGAAACCACCCGGTTTGTCTGCTCGTGGTGGTTCTCCCCCCACACAATAGTTCGGATCATGCACTTTCCTTTGCGTATCTGCAGTAGGCGAATTTATCACCATCCGGGGCCCATGACGGCACATTGATCGTCCCCTGCCCCCCGTGAAGCGCGACACTTGTGCGCGGCGCGCCACCCGCGGCCGACATCAAGCGAAGTTCAACGTCGAGGTCGCCTGGATGCCCTAGGGTGCCCGGCGGATAGGACAGATAGACCAGCATCTCGCCGCGCGGCTGCGGGTGCGCAAACCAATTGACGCGATCATCGTCGGTCATTTGCTCCAGCGCTGAGCCGTCCGGGTGCATGCGCCACAATTGAGCCGATCCGGTCTTGTCGGCATTGAACCAGATCCATTGGTCATCGGGGGTGTAATCCGGCCCGTCGCAATGGCCCATATCACGGGTAAGACGGGTCTCCTGACCACCGCCCACGGGGATGGTGAAAATATCAAACGCCCCGTCTCTGCGCGCCGTGTAGGTCAAGGTCGCACCATCAGGCGACCATCCGTGCCAGTAAGACGGGGTGTGCTGGGTAATCCGCACAGGCGTGCCCCCCGCCATAGGCAGCGTGTAAATGCACGAGTTCCCATCGGCGGTCTTGTCACTGATGGCCAACATCTTGCCATCAGGCGACACGCCGTGATCATTGTTCAGCTTGACCCTTGGACCCGTATCGATTTGAACAGGGCCCCCCCCGCCCAAGTCCAACCGGTACAAAAGCCCACCGCCATTATAGATCAAAGCGCTGCCATCCGGGGTCCAGTTGGGCGCCTCAATATGATCCGGCGTGGCCAACACCACCGTGTCGCGACCGGTCTTTAGATCATGGATCATCAACTCGCTTTTCATGTTCGGGACGTTAGATCGTCACCCGCCCCCTTGCAATGGATGACATCTCTTCCGATAACGCACCCAGAACAACGGAGAAGCGCATGCACATTACCATCAAACGCCCCGACGACTGGCACCTCCATCTGCGCGATGGGGCGATGATGAAAGCGGTTCTGCCCGAAACCACACGGGATTTTGCCCGCGCGATCATCATGCCCAATCTGGTGCCTCCGGTGGTGACCCAGACAGACGCCAAAGCCTACAGACAGCGGATCATGGACGCAGTACCGGACGGGGCCGCATTTGAGCCGCTGATGACCCTCTACCTGACCGAAGCCACCGATCCCGGCGATGTGGTCGCGGCCCATCAAAACGGAACGATCAAAGCCGTGAAACTCTATCCGGCCGGGGCCACCACCAATTCCGCCTCCGGGGTGACCAATATGGACCGGGTGATGCCAGTGCTCGAAGCTATGGCAGACGCAGGCATCCCCTTGTGCTGCCACGGCGAGGTCACAGACGCCGAGATCGACATCTTCGACCGCGAGGCTGTGTTCATCGAGCGCGTGCTCGCCCCCCTGCGTACCCGCCTGCCGGACCTCAAAGTGATCATGGAACATGTGACCACCAAAGACGGGGTCGATTATATCGGCGAGACCGAGAAAAATCTGGCCGGAACCATCACAACCCACCACCTGATCATCAACCGCAACCATATTCTCGTGGGCGGCATCAAACCGCATTACTATTGCCTGCCCGTGGCCAAACGCGAATTGCACAGGATTGCCCTGCGCAAAGCGGCCACATCGGGGGATGGGCGCTATTTTCTGGGCACCGACAGTGCCCCCCATATTGATCCGTTGAAAGAAAACGCCTGCGGCTGTGCAGGATGTTTCACCGCAACCAACACCATGTCATGTCTGGCACATGTGTTTGAGCAGGAAAATGCGCTGGACCGGCTCGAAGCCTTCACCAGCTTAAACGGCCCGGCCTATTACGGGCTGCCCGTCAATCAAAGCACACTCACTTTGGAAAAAACCGATACGCCCGTAACATACCCCGTGAAGATCGAAACCGGAGAGGGGCATGTGACAGTATTTGACCCCGGTTTCGACCTACACTGGCGGGTAGCGTGATTATTCCTGGACCCGCACAGAAGCGTTGAGGATGTCGATCAGGTTGCTCAACTGGTCAGGCGCGATCTGATCGAGATACTCTCGCTCAGACAAAAGCTCGTTTGAAAGGCCACCATTTGGTGGAAGCGATGCGTTGGCAGCCGATGCAGCTGCAATTCCCGCGACGGTGATAAGTGTCTTAATCCGCATGTCAAATACTCCTTGAATGTCATTGCTGGTAGGAAGACGCACCAGACCCGCTCTCTATTGCGTCACGACCAGACGCGAGAACGCGAGCAAATGTTTCATTGCGGCGAAACCATACAAACGCTACACCCTTTTTCGACCCATGGGAGAGGCCACAGATGTTCGCAAACACCTATCCAGACCGTGCCGAGATTGGCAAATTGACCGCCGAAATGTTGTTGGAAATCAAAGCAGTACACTTTCGCGCCGATGAACCCTACACGCTTGCATCCGGGCTCAAAGCGCCTGTCTATATCGATTGCCGGATGCTGATATCTTACCCGCGCATACGGTCTGCATTGATGGATTTTGCAGTGGCAACTTTGTACAGAAATGTCGGATTCGAGAAATTTGACGCCGTCGCGGGTGGTGAAACGGCAGGAATTCCCTTCGCTGCGTGGATCGCCGAGAGGATGGGCCTGCCCATGCAATATGTCCGCAAGAAGCCCAAAGGATACGGGCGTGACGCGCAGATCGAGGGCGTGATCTCCGAGGGCCAAAGGGTGCTGTTGGTCGAAGACCTGACCACCGATGGCGGCTCAAAGCTGAAATTTGCCGAAGCGATCCGCAAAGCAGGCGCCTCATGTGATCACACGCTGGTGGTGTTCTTTTACGACGTGTTTGAAGGCTCGGTCGAGAACCTGCAAAAACACGGGGTCAGCCTGCATCATCTGGCCACATGGCAAGACGTGCTGGCCGCCGCCCGCGCTGGCAACCACTTTGACACAGAAACCTTGAACCAGGTGCAGTCCTTCCTGGACGACCCCTTGGCATGGTCCAAAGACCGTGGTGGAATTTACGAAGTGCCGGGGACGTAATCGAAGGCCCACGTTACTTCATTTGGTGAGTATCAGCTTGCCCGCGCGGGTGATCCGTAGAACATAGATTTGATCATTGTGACGCAGATGCATCTCACCATCCGCACCAACAAGATCTACAACCTGATATTCGGGTGTCTTGGGTTTCGACGTGGCGGTGTCGTCTCGTTGGTCGATTGGTTTTGGCGGTGAGAAGGTCATGAGGACGTTCGCCACACGCCGCGCATAAAGTCGAAAAGCCCGGTTTTTGAACAATCCTCGCCAAGCCACCCTACGCCGTCAAGCAACAGATCAATAACCTCGGCATCAACAAACCAAGGTGCAGTCTCTTGAGCCGGCTGCCGAACTAAGACCGTCAATTTGGAATTGATTTTTTCGAAGGACATAGGCTGTGACATCGGAAAGATACTCCTGATTATATGAATCGGGCTTCCCGGCCAACGGCCTGAGTGGCTAGATACCTTTATCTGACAAAATCACTCAACAATGTCAACCCGACAAATTCAGTCGGGAATAAAACTGAGACGCTCTTCGGTCAAAAGAGCGCCTCGAAGCTGTGCGGGTGGAAACCGTTTTGCGGTGTTACACAGCTTTCTTACGACGCGAAAACGCGCCGAAGCCAACCAGAGCTGTGCCCAAGAGCGCAGCGCCAGCAGTGTGATTTTGCACCGGTTTTCCTGTCATCCCAAGAGCAGCCAGACGCCCGAATTCAGCTCAAACCGGCCATCCGACGCCCTTACTCCGGCAAACCCGCCGCTCCAAATAACCTCAGATCAGCACCGGGAACCAAAACCAACGCGCAACCTACTTCTTCACCCGAAACGCCTGATGACAGCTCAGGCAGGTCTTGGCCGCATGATCCAACAACACCTCCAGCGGCATATC
>CAKZTM010000060.1 GCA_937920555.1 uncultured Paracoccaceae bacterium
GGCGCTCTATCGGGTTTCTTCCCGATACGGAGCATTTTGACATTGCATAACGCTGCCATCACCAGCACACACGGCACCATGAGCAAACAAGACGACAAACGCCGCCAGAAATCCGCCGCCCGCCTTTACGCGGTGCAGGCCCTGTTCCAGATGGAAGCCAGCGGTACCGGCATTAACGAGATCATCGAAGAATTCCTCGCCCACCGATTTGGCGCTGATGTAGACGGCGACCAGTTCGAAGAGGGCAATCCAGACCATTTTCGCGGCATCGTCGAGAACGCCCTGACCCATCAGGCCAAAATTGACCAACTGACCGACAAGGCACTGGTCGAGAAATGGCCGATCAACCGGATCGATCCAACCATTCGTGCGCTCTTTCGGGCCGCAGGCGCAGAACTTGTGGCACTAGAGACGCCACCAAAAGTTGTGATCAACGAATATGTGGACATCGCGCGGGCCTTTTTTCCCGACGGCAAAGAACCAAAATTCTCCAACGCGGTCCTTGATCATATTGCCCGCGCGATAAAGCCGGAGGCTTTTGCCGGTTGAACCGGAGCGGCTCCGCTCCACATAAGTCTCAGGAGGTGTGATCCATGCCGAAAGACTTCACCACAACCCCGGTCCCGCCGCGTGCGGAATTGCACAACACGCCCATGGGCTTTTTCCAAAGCCTGACCGAGGCGCGCAAAAACCTGCTCAACATTGTGCCCCATGCGGCGACCACGATGCCGATTATCTCCGGCAAAACCGGGGTCCGCTGGCATATGGTGATGGACCCCACCGCCCTACGAACCGTGCTCAACGAGAAACTGGACATCTACCCGAAATCCGACGTGACCAAACGCATCTTGCGCCCGGCTATCGGCGAAAGCCTGTTTATCGTCGAGGGGGCGGAATGGCGTTGGCAACGACGCACCGCAAGCCCGGTATTTCAGGTCCGCAACATCGACAATCTGGCCCCGATCATGTCGCAAGCAGCCTCCGATTGCGTGGACCGGCTGGCCGCACTCGACGTGCCTGTGGCTGACATCTACGCGGAAACCGTGCGCATGACCCTTGAGGTGATCTCGGATGTGACCTTCTCGGACGGCGACGCGATCGACCGGCACATGGTCGGTGAGGCAATCGCGCAATATATCGACAAAGTGGCCAAAGTCTCGTTTCTTGACATGATCGGCGCGCCGTCATGGATCCCGCGCATGTCGCGCATGATGGGTCCAAGCTCGCTGGGCCGCCTGCAAGGGGTCGCCAACAGCGCCATTCGCAACCGCGAAAACAGCCCCAAAGAGGGCGTGCCGGACCTGCTCGATCTTCTGATGCAGGGCAAGGATACCGAGACGGGCCGCAAAATGACCCACGGGGAACTGCGCGACAATGTGCTGGCCTTCATCACCGCCGGCCATGAGACCACCGCCCTCAGCCTGGCATGGGCAATGTACTTATGCGCCTTTGACCAAGACGTGCAGGACCGCGCCCGCGCGGAGGCTCAGGCGGCCCTGAACGGCGAGATTGCCACCGCCGATCACATCGCGGACCTTGGATACACCCGCCAGATCATTCAAGAAGCCCTGCGCCTCTACCCGCCTGCGGCCTTTATCTCCCGCAACGCGCTGGAAACCCATGAGCTGTGCGGTCGCGAAGTCCGCAAAGGCGATATTGTGATGATCCCGATCTATGCGCTGCACCGCAATGCGCTGTTGTGGGACAACCCGGACCATTTCGACCCAGACCGCTTTGCACCGGACGCCAAATACGACCGCTACGCCTATATTCCGTTTGGCAACGGGCCGCGCATTTGCATCGGGATGGAGTTCGCCTTGCGCGAGAGCCAGATCATCCTTGCCACCCTTCTGAGCCGCTTCAAATTTGAGCTGACAGACCGCCCGCCACCCCAGCCGGAGCTGCTGCTGACGTTGCGGCCCAAAGGCGGCATTCACCTCAAAATCACGAAACTCTAATCGGCCTCAGGCGTCTCACACACGGACCTCAAAGCGGCCCATTCGGCCTGAGATAACACCGGCTCAAAATCTCCGTCTGCGAAACGGTCCGCAGCCCGCGCATTTTCCGCCCTGAGCGACAGGTCTGGATGCGACGCCAGATGCGACATCACCCCGTCGCTATCGCCCACAACCTCCGCCATTCGCTCGAAAAAATCGCCAAAAGGTGCCGTGGGCAGCCCCGCATCCCCCATCACCCTGTAGGCAAATTGGTCCGCAGCCGTCTCCGCGTCTTGCGCATAGGACGCAGCAATCAGCCGCTCGGTCAGAACCAGCACAAAAGCACCGCCGGTAAAATCCCCCAAAAGCATGCCCAAAATACCGACCGTGCCCGCCGATCTGAGCGCCAACCGCGTGGGGTCGCGGTGCACCACATGGCCCAATTCATGGCCCAGAACACCCGCGATCTCCTCGGGCGTATCAGCCTTTTGCAACAACCCGTCAAACACGATCACCTGACCGCCGGGCACCGCAAAAGCGTTCTCCATGGGATGATTGAGCACCCGCACAGACACGTCATAACTGGTCTCAAACTCCGCCCCCAACCGCGCAACCATCTTATCAAGCGCGGCCACCCCTTCGGGGCGCTCGCAAAACCGCAACTCGGTGTCGTCCATCTTGCCCAGAACCCAGGATATTTGACCGATCGACGCATCGCCCAGCTTGCGCTCGCTTTCCATGGGCACCATCACCGCCAATTGATCCGACAATGCCGGTACAATCACAAAAACAATCAGCAAAACTGACGCAACTGCCCCGCCCGCCCATTTGAAAATGCGCCCAAATGTCCCCTTTGGCACATCGCGCCTGTGCAAGTGCGGGGCCGCCTTGCGGATCGCCGCCACCGTTTGAGCATCAGTGACCATCACCCGCGCCTGAGGCGCGCGCGCGCAACTCAGCACCAATTGCCCGGCTTTGGCCTGATCGGGCTTTTCGCGCACATCACTGAGCGCCCAACGCTCAAGCACCCGGTCGCCCTCGCGCAGCAACAAAACAGAATCGTCCATCCGCGCCGCAAGATTGAGATGCAAAATAACCGGCCGCACGCGCGCCGTGTGCCCATCCATGAATTGCGCGGTCGTGACACCGGAGTGTTCCATCTAGATCGCAGCCCCCACATCCAAAGCATCGGCGAAGCCCTCTGCCTCCACATTGGGATCAAATGGCCGCTGCGAGGCGGTGTCGATCTCGTGGGCATTGTGAATGGTCAATTGGCGCGCATAGTGACGCAGCAATGGCTGGGCAAACAGCACCTGCGCCAACGCCCCCAACGCCAAAAGAAACGCGAAATAGCAAAATATCCCATAAGCCACCATGCCGCCATGCGATCCGGCATTGGCCAATTGCTCCTCAAATCCATCCGCGCCAATAGTCCAGTTCAACAAAAATATGCCAATGATCACTCCGAGGATTGACAGAACAAGCAAAACCAATACCGCCGCAATAGTTATGCCCAAAACCCCCAGCAGATAAATCCAGATCACCCGGCCCGTGCGAATGTTGCTCTCAAAGCGAATGTTTTGCCCGACAGTTTTATGTGCCGTCAAAATCCGAAAACTGGCCACCGCATAAAACACAAAAGCCACAAAAAGCGCGATAAAACCAAACGGAATGACCGCCAGAGACAATGGGTCCTCGTTGTGAATGCCAACCCCCGCAAGCCCCGCGATCACCAGAACCGTCCCCAACACAACCAGCCACGGCTTGAGCAAAATCGTCCAGCGCCCCCGCTGCTCAAACTTCAGATCACCGTACCAAGTCCGGTCTGTGACGAATTTCTCCAAATAAAACGTCTGCCGGGGCAGCAGCAGCCCCAAAGTGATCACGCTCAAAAACGTGTGTCCCAAAGCCCGAACCATATAGGACCACGCCGCCTGATCGGCACCAAAGCGAAGACCGCGCCAGATTGTGCGCGACAAAATATAGCGCCGGGCCCGGTAGCGGGCGTAGAAAATCAACGGCACCGCCGCCAGAAGCGACAGGTTGAGCGCGAAAGGATTGCCTTGGAAAAACGCAAGCCCGAAAAACGACAGCGCTAAGTTCACGATCCCCAGATAAATCGCCAGAAACACAACAGCGATCAGAAACCCCAACAGCTTTTCAAGCCCGGTGCCGGTATATTCCAAAGGCGTGCCGCCGGGGTGAACCGCAGACCAGTAAAACCGGCGCATGCGGGTTTTCATCCAAAACCGGTAAATCCCCAACGTGATGACGCTTAAACATAACGTCCTAAGAGACAGCCCAAACAGACGCCCGGCTGTGCCCGCGTAATCCACATCCATCAAGAGCCTCTCCGCCGGCTCGCTCATGAGCATCTCCGCAAATTGCGCCTGTGTCCGGTGCTCAGCCGCAATATTGCAGCCAATTCACGACCTGCGCCCGACTGCCTCAGAACTTGTTGTTCTGCGGGAAACCACGCGGCGCCATCCGCCCTGCGGCCGCCCGCTTGGCCAGCCAGTCGCCCAACTCCGTCTCCGTCCGGGTGCGCCCGGCAGGGTCTTTCCATGTCAGACCATCCGCCAGCACGAACGTGGTCAGATCGGACATGCCACCATCCTTGTACTTTTGCAGCCGAACACCCTTGCCACGCCCCATTTCGGGCAGCTCCGAGAGCGGGAAAATCAGCACTTTGCGGTTCTCCCCCACGACCGCCACATGATCGCCGTTCACAAAGCCGCACACTTGGGCCTGAACCCCGTCTTTGACGTTGAGCACTTGCCGACCATTGCGGGTTTGCGCCACGACTTCGTCCTCCGCGACCACAAAACCGTCGCCCGCTGACGAGGCAACCACCAGCTTGCGCCCGGGTTTGTGCAAAAACAGACTGACGATATCGGTTTGATTGGGCAAATCGACCATCAAACGCACAGGCTCGCCCATGCCGCGCCCACCGGGCAGAAGATTTGCCGACAGCGTGTAAAACCGCCCGTTAGAGCCAAAAAGAATAATCTTATCAGTGGTTTCCGCGTGGAAAATAAACCTCGGCCCGTCGCCGTCCTTGAACTTCAATTCCTGCGCCAGATCAATATGCCCTTTGAGCGCCCTGATCCATCCCATTTGCGAGCACACAACCGTAATCGGCTCACGCTCAATCATCGCCTCAATGGGCACCTCTTCCACATCCGGGGCGTCCGCCAGAGCCGTGCGCCGCGCCCCATTGGGGGCATTTTGACCAAATTTCTTCTTGGTATCGCGCAACTCCTCGGAAATGCGCTTCCACTGCAACCCTTCATCGCCCAGAAGCTCGGTCAAACCGGCCTGCTCCATCAGCAAATCGTCGCGCTCTTTGCGCAATTCCATCTCTTCGAGCTTGCGCAAATTGCGCAGACGCATGTTCAAAATGGCTTCCGCCTGAGGCTCGGTCAAACGGACCGTTTGCGCCTCCGCCATGGGTTGATCATCGCCCAGAACCACCCAGTCCTCCGCCAAAAGCGAGGCTTTGGGCTCATCGTCATAGCGGATAATCTCGATCACTCGATCAAGGTTCAAAAACGCAATAATGTAGCCGTCCAGAACCTCAAGGCGGGTGTCGATCTTGCCCAACCGGTGCCGCGACCGGCGCACCAACACGTCTTTGCGGAACTCCAAAAACGCCTTGAGAACTTCCGGCAAAGAGCACACTTTGGGCGTCAGCCCGTCAATCAACACATTCATGTTGAGCGAAATGCGGGTCTCCAAATCGGTCTGACGGAACAATGTCTCCATCAACACCACCGGATCCACATTCTTCGACCGCGGCTCCAACACGATCCGCACATCTTCCGCACTCTCGTCGCGAATATCAGCCAGAATCGGGATTTTCTTGGAGTTGATCGCCTCGGCGATTTTCTCGATCAACTTGGACTTTTGTACCTGATAAGGCACTTGCGTGACCACAATCTGCCATGTGCCGCGCCCCAAATCCTCCGTGTCCCATTTGGACCGCAACCGGAACGAGCCGCGACCGGTCGTATAGGCATCACGAATGGCTTCCGATGGCTCTACCAATGTGCCACCGGTGGGGAAATCCGGCCCCGGAACCATCTCCATCAACGTCTCGATCCGCGCATTGGGCGCTTTGATCAAATGCAAACACGCGTCAATCAGCTCGCCCAGATTATGCGGCGGAATGCTGGTGGCCATCCCCACCGCAATCCCCGATGAGCCATTGGCCAGCAGATTTGGAAACGTGGTCGGCAGCAAGACAGGCTCTTGCCGCGAGCCGTCAAAATTCTCCCGAAAATCAACGGCATTCTCCGACAACCCCTCCATCATGGAGGCAGACGCCTCCGTCATCCGCGCCTCAGTGTACCGGTAGGCAGCGGCATTATCACCGTCGATATTGCCGAAATTGCCCTGCCCGTCGACCAACGGATAGCGCACAGAGAAATCCTGCGCCAAACGCACCAACGCGTCGTAAATCGCGCCATCGCCGTGGGGATGATAATTGCCCATCGTGTCGCCAACGATCTTGGCACATTTGCGGTACGCGCCGTTTGGCTCCAAGCGCAGCTCGCGCATGGTGTTGAGAATACGCCGATGCACCGGCTTCAATCCGTCGCGCGCATCGGGCAACGCCCGGTTCATAATCGTGGATAGGGCATAGGTCAGATACCGCTCGCCAAGGGCGCGGCGCAGCGGTTCCTGCTCTACAATTTCGGGTGTGTCATCGGTCTTGTCTGTCATGGATGTAGTTGTAATCCCAAGCGACACAACAATCCATTGTATATTTGCGGCAATTTATCTGCTTTCGCTGAAAAAATATCCCCCTAGTATGCGGCCATCCCAAACGCCCAAGATAAAGGCCCAAAATGACCACCCGTCCCAAATCGATTCTCATCACCGGATGTTCCTCTGGTATCGGCTATGATGCCGCCCACCGACTGCACACCGAAGGCTGGCGGGTGCTGGCCACCTGCCGCAATCCAGCCGATGTGGAGCGCTTGAAATCGGAAGGACTGGAAAGCTACACGCTGGACTACAGCGATGAGACATCGGTGAGCAAAGGCGCCCAACAGGCACTTGAGCTGACCGACGGCAAGCTGGACGCGCTGTTTAACAACGGCGCATTCGCCTCTCCGGGGGCCACTGAAGATTTGCCGCGTCAGGCCCTGCGCGAGATATTTGAAACCAACGTGTTTGGTCAATTCCAACTGATCAACGAGCTGCTTCCGGCCATGCGGGCCAATGGCGGCGGGCGGATCATCAACAATTCTTCGGTTTTGGGGCTGGTCGCGCTGCGGTTCCGGGGCGCCTATGTGTCCACAAAATTCGCCATGGAAGGGCTGACCGACGCGCTGCGTCTGGAAAACCACGACAGCAATCTGCACTTCATCCTGATCGAGCCGGGCCCGGTGACCTCGCTCATCCGGCAAAACTCGATCCCGCACTTCGAGAAATGGATCAACTGGGAAAACTCCGCCCATAAAGACACCTATATCAAACTGATGCGCCCGCGCCTTTACGATGGCACCGGCAATCCAGACCGCTGGGAGCTGCCCGCATCAGCCGTATCGGACGCCCTTCTTGAGGCCCTGACAGCGAAAAATCCAAACCCGCGTTACTTTGTGACCAAACCGACCTATATCATGAATATATTGCGCCGCGTTCTTCCAACCCGGCTGCTCGATAAAGCGCTGCTGCGCGCATAATGAAGGAGAGTTTCTATGGCCTCTGAGCCGCTTTTTTGGGTCGCAGCCATTGCCTGTATCGCCGTTCTCGCGGTGCTTGTGATGGGGGTCTTGAAATTCGCCAAAGGTGGTGAAGACAACCGAATTAGATCCAACAATCTTATGAAGTTACGGCTTCTTCTTCAATTCGTCGCGGTCATCGCGATCATGATCTTTGTCTATTTCACCCGGGGCGCAAACTGATGGTCACACTCAATAAGATTTACACCCGCACCGGCGATAAGGGCACAACCGCTCTGGGCAATGGCGACCGGGTCGAAAAACACGCCTTGCGCGTGACCGCTTACGGCACGGTTGATGAGACCAACGCCACCGTCGGCATGGCCCGCCTGCATTCCCAAGGCGATATGGACGAGGCTTTGGCCCGCATCCAGAACGACCTCTTTGACATTGGCGCTGATCTTTGTCGCCCGAATATCGACCAAGACGCGGATGCGGAATATCCGCCCCTGCGCATCAATGCCGCCCAAGTGGACCGGCTGGAGGCTGAAATCGATGCCATGAATGCCGATTTGTCGCCGCTCAAAAGTTTCGTGTTGCCCGGTGGCTCCGCACTTGCCGCCCATTTGCACCTGTGCCGCACAGTCTCGCGCCGGGCCGAGCGGCTTGCCTCCGAACTTGCAACCGGCGGCGATGTCACGCCTGCCGCCGTCACCTATCTTAACCGCCTGTCGGACTGGTTTTTTGTGGCCAGCCGCGTGGCCAACGACAATGGCCAGGACGATGTGCTTTGGGTGCCCGGCGCCAACCGCTGATGCGACCGCGCGCGCTCTTTTCGGCACGCCCGGACCGGCCCGGTTTAAGACAACTGGCCCCAAAGCACTGCCATGACACGAGGTTGTGACGTGAAAAATGTGATGTCGTGAAAAATGGGCGCAAAATTTCATATCTCTGTCGGATTTAGACTATAAACCCCGTCAGGTTTCCAATAAATCTTTAGCCAAACAGAACGCCCGGCGCAGATCGCGCGGGACCAACAACGAGGAGTTTCGCCAAATGAAGGTGTTAGTGCCTGTAAAGCGGGTCATCGACTATAACGTGAAAGTGCGCGTCAAAGCCGATGGCAGCGGTGTCGATCTGGCAAATGTTAAAATGTCCATGAACCCGTTCGATGAGATTGCCGTCGAAGAAGCCATTCGCCTCAAAGAGGCCGGCAAGGTCGAGGAAATCATCGCCGTCTCCATCGGGGTCAAACAAAGCCAGGAAACGCTTCGAACCGCTCTGGCCATGGGGGCCGACCGCGCGATCTTGATTGAGGCCACCGATGATGTGCACACCGATATTGAGCCGCTGGCCGTGGCCAAATTGCTCAAAGCGGTCGTCGATGAGGAACAGCCCGGTCTTGTCATCTGCGGCAAACAGGCCATCGACAATGATATGAATGCCACCGGCCAAATGCTGTCGGCGCTTTTGGGCTGGTCGCAGGCCACATTCGCCTCCGAGCTGGGCGTGGACGGGGATCATGCGACAGTCACCCGCGAGGTTGACGGCGGCCTGCAAACCATCAAGGTCAAAATGCCCGCCATCGTCACCGCGGATTTGCGCCTGAATGAGCCGCGCTACGCCTCTTTGCCCAACATCATGAAGGCCAAGAAAAAGCAGCTCGATGAGAAAACACCCGCCGATTACGGCGTCGATGTCTCACCGCGTCTTACAATTGTCTCGACGGTTGAACCCGAAGCCCGCAAAGCCGGTGTTATGGTCGCGTCCGTCGATGAACTTGTCGAAAAACTCAAAAACGAAGCGGGGGTCATCTGATGGCTGTTCTTCTTATTGCCGAGGTTAGCGGGGCAGAACTCTCTGTTGATCAAACCTCCAAAGCCGTCACAGCGGCCAAATCGCTGGGCGACATTACCGTGCTCTGCGCGGGCTCCGGGTGCGAGGGTGCCGCTGATTTGGCGGCGAAAATCGACGGTGTGGCCAAGGTACTTTGCGTGAGCGACCCTGCCTATGGCAACGGTCTGGCCGAAAATCTGGCCAGCCTGATCGTTAGCCTGTCGGGCGATTATGAGCATATCGTCGCCCCCGCCACCTCCATCGGCAAAAACACCATGCCGCGAGTGGCAGCGCTGTTGGACGCCATGTTGATCTCTGACATCACCGGCGTGACCTCGTCTGACACGTTCGAGCGTCCGATTTATGCGGGCAACGCCATTCAAACTGTCAAAACCGCCGACGCCAAGAAGGTGATCACCGTGCGCACGGCCGGATTTGATGCCGCTGGCGACGGCGGCTCTGCGGCCATTGAGAAAATCGGCGCCGCCGATATGCCCGGCCTGTCTGAATGGGTCGAGGACAAAGTCGAAAGCAGCGACCGTCCCGAATTGACCTCCGCCAAGATCGTCGTGTCAGGTGGGCGCGGTGTCGGCAGCGAAGAGAATTTCGCCATTATCGAGAAACTGGCCGACAAACTGGGGGCCGCCGTTGGTGCCTCACGCGCGGCAGTGGACAGTGGATATGCGCCCAATGATTGGCAGGTCGGACAAACCGGCAAGGTCGTGGCCCCAGAACTTTATGTGGCCATCGGCATTTCCGGTGCCATCCAGCATCTTGCCGGTATGAAAGACAGCAAAATCATCGTGGCCATCAACAAAGATGAGGAAGCGCCGATCTTCCAAGTGGCCGATTACGGTCTGGTGGCCGATCTGTTTGACGCCGTGCCGGAACTTGAAGCTGCACTCTAACCTCTAAATGGGCGGCGCATCATGTGCCGCCCTGCGTCCACCGGCTTTGTGACGCGGCCTGACTGGTCAGTATTTCGCGAAGCGGCTCAGTCAAAAGGGATGCCGCCTGCCCGTGCATCATCTCGCCGGGGACCGGAATTGCCGGCAGATCATCATCCTCCCCCTCCAGAACCTTCGCCTCATCGGGCGCGCCGGGCACATATTCCACCACCATATCAGCCATGGGCGCGACCGCCTCCAACATCTCGCGGGTCACAAAAGCCGGATGGGTGACAAACGCATCGCGACCTTGCATCAAGGTCGCCTCCTCAGGGGCGCGCTCAGACATCCAGAACAATACCCGCGTGGTCTCAATCTCGTCGAGCAATTCGCGCATGCGGGCGATCCACGCCTCGCGCAACTCAATCTCCACCACCTTGAAATTACTGGGATTATCCCGGTGCATGTGCAACAGCATGTTATGGGCGAAGCGAAACTCACTCAACTCCAAATCCGGAAACATCGCCTGTAACCCGGCCGAGGTCTGCCTGATCCGGCTGTTGCGACGCTTGAACACCGAATAAAGCCGGTTCGACATGGCCACAGCCCCCATGACCGACACCACACAAATCTTCGAATTTGAACAGGCCTCCAAAATCACCGGATCTTTCAAAAAGAAACTTGGCCCCGCACCGGGCGTGCCCCAATTGGCACAAGTAAAATCAAGGGCACTCTCGACCCGCGCTGGAAACGGGGCCTGCACAAACTTGCCATAAGTATCGGAGCCGCCAATGAAGGAAATATAGGGCTTGGACAAATCCGGCTTTGGCCCCCGAAACCGCTGCCGCGAGCGCCCGAAACGATAGGAATTATACTCAATATCCGAATTAACCGGGGCGTGAATGGACATGGGGCCTCTTGCAATTGTCGCGAAAATCCTCCGCAGCTCTCACATTGCCCCAGCAACCGTTACGGCGTACTTAAAGGTAAAATTGACTGTAATTTACCGTGAACGCGCACCGCAACTATGGGCTTGCGCCGCCCTCTTGAGCCCCTATTCTCTGCCCCATATTTTCCAAGGACATGGCATGACTATTAAAACAATCGGTGTGATCGGCGCGGGCCAGATGGGCAACGGAATTGCGCATATTTTTGCGCTGGCAGGCCTTGAGGTCTTGCTCAACGATGTCGACGCCAATGCGCTGTCGGAGGCCAAAGACAAAATCCACGCCGCCATGGAACGCCAGATCGCCCGCGAGATCATCACCGGGCAAGATGCCAAAGCCGCCCTGAGCCGCATTTCCACGACCGGCGCGCTTCCCGATCTGGGGCAAACCGATCTGGTGATCGAGGCGGCCACAGAAAAAGAGCCGATCAAACACGCCATTTTCGCCGAGCTGGTGCCCCATCTCAAGGACGACACGATCCTGACCTCCAACACGTCGTCGATTTCGATCACCCGGCTGGCCTCGGGCACCGACCGGCCCGAACGCTTCATGGGCTTCCACTTCATGAACCCGGTGCCGGTCATGCAACTCGTCGAACTGATCCGCGGCATTGCCACCAATGAGGAAACCTACCAAACCCTCAAAGGGCTGGTGGCCGATATCGGTAAAACCTCCGCCAGCGCCGAAGATTTCCCCGCCTTCATCGTTAACCGCATCTTGATGCCGATGATCAATGAGGCGGTTTATGCGCTCTACGAGGGCGTCGGCACCGTCGAAAGCATCGACACGTCGCTCAAACTAGGCGCGAACCACCCGATGGGGCCGCTGGAATTGGCCGACTTCATCGGGTTGGACACATGCCTATCGATCATGAACGTGCTCCATGAAGGGCTGGCCGACACCAAATATCGCCCCTGCCCGCTTTTGGTCAAATACGTAGAGGCCGGATGGCTCGGGCGCAAAAGCGCGCGCGGCTTTTACGACTACCGCGGCGACACCCCGGTTCCAACCCGCTAACGCAACCGCATTATTTGGGCGCGAACTCTTCTTCTTCGAATTTTCGCGCCACCAGATCGGACAGTGCAGCGGCAAGCGCCTCGCTTTGCGCCCCGCTGGTGGTGACCTCAAAGCTGGATCCCTTGGCCACACCCAACATCATCAATCCCATAATGGATTCGCCCGACACGACCATACCCTCAAAACTGACAACCGCCGCGGCCTCGAACGTCTCGACCGTCTCGACAAATTTCGCCGCCGCCCGCGCATGCAAGCCCTTCACATTCGTGATCTCTAAAACCTGTAAAACGTCACTCATCGGGTAGCCTGACTGCCTTTTGCGACGACCGTGTCGGCACAGTTTATATACTTACGCGCCGCTGTAATAGCCTGCTCAATCGCGTCATTCAAAGGCTTGCGCCGCAGCTTGCCCAATTTGATCAAGAGCGGCAGGTTCGCGCCGTAAATCACCCGGCGGTTCTGATTTTCGCACGCCGACAGCGCCAAATTCGAAGGGGTTCCCCCAAAAATATCGGTCACAACAACAACCCCGTAACCGGTATCCACATCATCAACGGCCTTGCAAATGGCCCGGCGGCGCTCATCGCGGTCGCACTCAGCGGTGATCGAGATCGCAACCGCGCCGTCCTGCTTGCCAATCACATGCTCCATTGCGGCCAAATACTCGTGCGCCAGACCACCATGCGCTACGATGACAATTCCAATCACACTACACCTGCCCTGCGCCCGATGTCCCGAGCCTCTCACCGCGTTCCAATTCCCGATGGCGAATAGACACCTGCCACCCGCTCTCCGCAAGGGCGTTTGCAAATACTTCGGTCACAAAAACCGACCGGTGTTGCCCACCGGTGCATCCAAGCCCGATAGAGAAATAGGACTTCCCCTCCGCTTTGTATGCAGGCAGTAGCAAACTTGTGATCTCCGTGAGCTTTTCAAGGAAGGGCTCGAATAACAGATCTTCCTTAACATAACGTCCAACAGCCGCATCGCGACCATCCAGAGGGCGCAAGCTCGGCTCCCAATGGGGGTTTCGCAAGAACCGCAAATCCATGATCATATCAAGACCGCGCGGGGCGCCGCGCTTGAACGCAAAAGACTGAACCGACACCGTCAGCGCGTTCTGATCGTCATTGGAAAACCACTCGGCCAGCCGCGCCCGTAGATCATGGGGCGACAACTCGGAGGTATCGATCAGAATATCGGCCCGCTCGCGCAGCCCCAAAAGCTGCTCCAACTCCCGGTCAACGCCGATCCGAGGGGTCTCGCCGCGCGCCGATGGATGCCGCCGCCGGGTCTCCGAGAACCGGCGCAGCAAAACGTCCGGCGCGCAATCAATGTATAACAGCTGAGCCTGCCCGCCGGTTGCCACCTGCGCCATCTCCACCGCTTTGACAAGCGCCTGCGATGAAAAGCCACGCGTGCGCGGATCAACCCCAATGGCCAAGGGCCGCTCCAAAGGCGGCCCGTTCACCAACCGCTCAAACAGCGTCATTGGCAGATTATCAATCGCCTCAAAACCGAAATCCTCAAGCGCATGAATAGCCGTGGTCCGCCCGGCACCCGCGGGCCCCGTAATGATGACAACCCCGTTGGGCGATGGTGTGGCGCGTGCGTTTGTCATGACATCTAAGGCCTATCAAGATTGCTCAATCGACCCGCGCCCCGCGCAAAACGGCAACAATTCCGGGGCCCAGCACCCAATTGGCGCGCCCATAGATCAGATCGATTTCAAGCCCCAGTATTTCGTGCTTTCGGCGGGGGGGCAAGCGTTGCAATTCGGTCTGATCAAGATCGGCGACCAAAACAATGGCCGCACCGGGCGCGTGCTCAACCTTTAAAATCCCGATGCCGCGGGCCTCGATCTTGCCGTCAAAACCTTCCAGACATGTTGCGTTCAAACCATCGGCTGTGCGGGTCAAAACCACCTGATCATCGGCAATCAAAACTGCCCCGCGTGAAATCAAATCAAGAGCCGTGGCGGACTTGCCGGAACCAGATGCCCCAATCAGCAAAACGCCTTTGCCGTCGATGGCCACGCAAGTGCCGTGAACTGTTTCACGGGCACCGGGGTCTTGGCTCATGCGGGCAACTCAACCACAAACCGCGCCCCATCGGGCGGCACATCAAGCCCCACGCCCTCCGCGCGGATGTTCTCGGCCCGGATATCGCCGCCATGCGCGTCAACAATTTGCTTGGAGATCGAAAGTCCAAGGCCCGAATTGTTGCCGAAAGCCTGACCGGGGCGCTCTGAATAAAACCGCTTGAAGACATCCGCCAGATTGTCATTGGGAATGCCCGGCCCGGTATCTTCAACCGACACCGAGACAAACCCGTCCTCGGTCATGGATGCTTTGACCCGAACCTCGCCGTCTTCACCAATGAACGAGATCGCATTGCTGATCAGGTTGACCAGAACCTGCGCCAAACGCCCCTCCAAACCCCGGATCATCAACGGCTCTTGGGGTAAATCGGCAACCAAGCGCCCGCCCTGCTTTTCGGCTTGCTCTTGATTGAACTCAACAAGGTTTTGGATCAGCTGGCTCAGATCAAACGCCGCGCGCTCGTCGCGGACCAACTCCCGGTCCAGCCGCGACGCATTGGAAATATCGGTAACCAAACGGTCCAGACGCGTCACATCTTGCTGAATGACGCCCAGAAGTTTCTCCCGACCAGCATCATCCTTGGCATATTTCATCGTATCCACAGCCGACCGAAGCGAGGTCAGCGGGTTCTTGATCTCGTGAGCGACATCAGCCGCAAAAGACTCGTTTGCATCAATCCGGTCATAAAGAGCCGTGGTCATCGACCCCATAGCCCCGGCCAGATAGCCGATCTCATCAGGCCGCCCGGTCAGATCGGGAATTTCAATCCGCTCCGGGTTCACCGTTCGACTGTCAGTCGCACTGCCCTTTTCCGCCGCCTCAGCCAATTGTTGAAGCGGATGGGCAATCGTGTTGGCCAAGGCCATCGACAAAATCACATTGATTACCATCGCCAGAAAAAATATCCGCAAAATCTGGCCACGCTCCCGGCGCACCACATTGTCAATCTCACCGGGCGAGGTGGACATCACAATCGCGCCGTGCACTTCGTTACCCTGCAAGAGCGGGATCGCCACATTCAGCACGGTTTTGCCGTTCTCATCGCTTAAACGGGACCGCCGAAGATTGCCCTGCAAGGCAGAAATCATAGATGTGCGCGTGAGCTGTGACATCTGATAGGCGGTCTTGGGCTCGGATACAGAACTGCTGAAAAGCCGGGTGAACCGGGAGCCAACCTGCTCCAACAACCCCATCTTGACCTCTTCACCCTCGTCTTGCGCCATCAAAGCCGCACCGTCTTGGCCCAAACCGGCAAAGGAAAACGCCACCAATCGCCCCTGGGGGTCAAAAAGCTGCGCATATGTGTCGCTGTCTTCGGTCATCTTTTTGAACAAAGAGACGGCCTCAGGGGTCAGACGGTCATTCTCCGCCAAAGTATCAACCGCAAATGACATCGCCTCAGAGACAAACCGCGCATCCGTCTCCAACGCTTCCTCACGCACCTCAATCAACCCGTCATCGAACTGATTAAGATAGAGAATACCGGTCATCATCAGACATAAGGCCACCAGATTAAAAGTGACAATCTTGCGCGACAACGGCGAATATTTGATGCCTAAAAGCTCACCCCAAGCATGTTTCATACTTGTGTGCTCATTCTCCGGGGCGGTCAGGATCACCTTCCCGCGCGGATGCTCTGCAGTCATATCAGCCATTAAAAGCGGCCCTTCTTAATCAGGCTTCTGTATAGCGATAACCGATACCGTACAGCGTCTCGATCGAGGTGAACTCATTGTCGACAACCCGGAACTTCTTGCGCACGCGCTTGATGTGGCTGTCAATTGTGCGGTCATCCACATAAACCTGATCGTCATAAGCCACGTCCATCAACTGATCGCGGGACTTCACGAAACCCGGACGGTTGGCCAAAGCCTCCAAAATCAGAAACTCCGTGACCGTCAACGTGACACTGTCGCCCTTCCACTTCACAGTGTGGCGCAACTTATCCATGGTGAGCGATCCGCGCTTGAGGATCACATCCTCGCCCTCGTCCTCACCCGCTTCGGTCTCAAGCGCTTCGCGGCGACGCAAAATCGCGCGAATACGCTCCACCAAAAGACGCTGCGAGAACGGCTTGCGCATGTAGTCATCCGCGCCCATGCGAAGCCCAAGCACTTCGTCAATCTCGTCATCTTTGGAGGTTAGAAAAATCACCGGCATATCGGTTTTCTGGCGAAGACGGCGCAACAGCTCCATCCCGTCCATCCGCGGCATCTTGATATCAAAGACGCCCAAATCCGGCTCTTCATCACTCAAAGCGGTCAACGCGCTGGCGCCATCATTGTAAGTCTTGACGTCGTAACCTTCCGCCTCAAGAACCATCGATACGGATGTCAGAATATTCTGATCATCATCAACAAGTGCAATTTTTGCTGTCACGTTTCTGTCCTCAATCGCCTATTTTTTCAGCGAACTATGCGTTTCTGTGGGCCCGCACTACAAGACATAAGGCAAAAGATACACGAAATGGTAAACAACGGGTGCAGTTAAATCACAATTAACCTGTGGCAAAACAAAGGCACGAGTTAGACCTTTTGGCGACCACGCTGATTTCTCAAACAAATTCCCGCTAACCTACTGTAAATATTATAAAATCACCCCAAACACTCACCCAACGCACACCAGCCTCGCATTGCACCGCCGCCCAATTCACGTATTTTCTTCGGTAACAAAATTATCACATGCGACAATTTGTGATAATTATGTTAGCGATCACACCCATAGACAGAGCGTTTTTCATATGCAAAAGCAGATTTATAAGGGGACGACACCGGCGCGTCCTCACATATCATCGTAATTGCAGTCGTCACTGCTCCGGGGAGATTAAGATGACAGTAGGTCGCGTAAATCCAAAGTTCCAACTTCAAGATCAAGGTATCAAGGGCGTCAAAAAGGCCCATTACAATTTGAACGAAGCAACCCTCATGCAACGGGCCATTGAGCGCGGCGAGGGCCATCTTGGAAATGGCGGCACCCTACTTGTCGAAACCGGTAAACACACCGGTCGCTCCGCCAAGGACAAGTTCTTTGTGCGCGATGCCTCCGTCGAAGACACGATCTGGTGGGAAAACAATCCCCCCATGGACCCGGATGCTTTTGACCGGCTTTATGAGGATATGTTGGAGCATATGAAAGGCGGCGAGTTGTTCGTGCAGGACCTTTATGGTGGCGCCGATCCGGCCCACCGCCTCAATGTCCGCCTGGTGTTGGAGCTGTCCTGGCACGGCCTGTTCATTCGCCACATGCTCAGACGCCCTGCGGCCTCGGAGCTGGATGATTTTGTCGCCGAGTTCACCATCATCAACCTGCCCAGCTTCCAAGCCAACCCGGAACGCCACGGCTGCCGCTCGGAAACTGTGATCGCGATCTCATTGGCGCGTAAAACAATCCTGATCGGTGGGACATCTTACGCCGGCGAGAACAAAAAATCGGTCTTCACCGTCCTCAACTACCTGTTGCCCGAAAAAGGCGTGATGCCCATGCACTGCTCGGCCAATCACGCTCATGGTGACCCCCATGATGCCGCCGTATTCTTTGGCCTCTCGGGGACCGGTAAAACCACTCTGTCGGCCGACCCCAATCGCACACTTTTGGGCGATGACGAACATGGCTGGACCGACAAGACCACCTTCAACTTCGAAGGCGGCTGTTACGCCAAGACGATCAACCTAAGCGCCGATGCGGAGCCCGAGATTTTCGCCACCACGTCGATGTTTGGTACGGTCATCGAAAACATGGTCTATGACAAAGATACGCTCGAATTGGACTTTTCCGATGACAGCCTGACCTCGAACATGCGCTGCGCCTATCCGCTGCACTATATCGACAACGCGTCTGAGACCTCTATCGCCGGAACACCGCGAAACATCATCATGCTCACCTGTGATGCGTTTGGCGTCTTGCCGCCGATCTCCAAATTGTCGCCCGAACAGGCGATGTATCACTTCCTGTCGGGCTTCACATCCAAAATGGCCGGGCTGGAAAAAGGCATCACCGAGACGCAACCGACCTTCTCCACCTGCTTTGGCGCGCCGTTCATGCCGCGCCGCCCGGAGGTCTACGGCAACCTGTTGCGCAAAAAGATCGAACAATCAGGCGCGCAATGCTGGCTGGTTAATACCGGCTGGACCGGCGGTCCCAAAGGGGCTGGCGGCTCGCGCATGCCGATCCGCGCCACCCGCGCGCTGCTCACTGCCGCCCTGTCCGGCGGCCTGAACGAGCGTGAATTCCGCACCGATCCCAATTTCGGCTTCGAGGTTCCGATCTCCGCCAAAGGGGTGGCCAAAGTGCTCCTCGATCCCAAACGGACTTGGGAGGACAAAGAGGGCTACGACACCCAAGCGGCAAAATTGGCGCAAATGTTCCGCGACAATTTCAAACAATATGAACCGCATGTGGACGAAGACGTGATGAAAATCGCGATCTAAAACGATATCACCCCGGAGCGGGCTCAAAACCGCTGCGGGGCACCCCACGCGCACCAGTGACCATGTTTGATAACATGGCAAAAGTCATCTCCGTTGCAGGTGTTAACAATCCTTGATCCCGTGATGTCCCGGGCCGCCCGAGATTACCCTATCCAAGCCAGATCAGTATAGTATCTTGGTCCAAAATTGGAGGGAATATTGCCACCCGCATGGTCCATCATCTTAGCCGTTTTATCCGCGACGATTGCTTTTATTTATTCCAGAGTTCAAAGCACGTTGGAACTCAGACGGAAACGCCGCAGCCTATCAATCGCGATCTTTGTAGAGATATCTGAGGCAAACAAGTCGATTGAGAACTTGTTCGTGAGTTGGGACGAGCTTGCTGAAATCGCGAAACTGACTGACCGTCACCCTTTGCTTGTCCTGTCTCGCGACACCAATGTATTGCAACGGATCAACATAGAAGATCTGGATTACCCGGCATCGCTCGTCGCAGCTATCATGCGCTTCTCAGGTTCGATCAATGAACTTTACGAATGTCTTGAGACAATGAATTCGGAACGGTTTGAAAAGTCGTCACCTGAGGCCCGCCTGAGGGTTGTTGAAATGGCCCGAACTATCTCGATACACACGTCACAATACGCCAAAGAGGCAAAGCAACGTATGATGACCACTCTGCCTTCTGGATGGACGATGTAAGCCTATCATCGCCCAAACAGTCTTTCTCATACTCCCCGAGATCAAAACTCATCTTCCAAAACCATCGCGCGTAACGTCTCACTTTGGTCAGAGCTAAGCGCTGAAACCAGATGAGAGCGCCTCAGGGTAATTTGGGCTTATCACGACAGCCACGGTTGGCCCTCAACGCACAGAACTTGCACCAACCATACCGGGCCTCACGAACTGACTACTCCGGGGCTGATACCCGCTCCCGTTCCAGCTAACTATCCCGTTCCAGCTAACTACATTGCATCTTCCCCCCCCCAGAGCCGCGCGGTCGAGCTTCCAAAGCGTTTTGCTTTTCACCAGAGGCATAAGGCATCCCAACCCGTTGAAATCTTGATTTCAGATCGCTTCAGGCGGTTCAGGGTTTAAAGCGGACCGCTCTAAGCACGCAAAAACGACCACCAACATCGAGAGTTTGAAAAATCGAATTTTGAGCTACCTTAAAAGTATCATGAGGAGAGCTTAAATGATTCCGTTGCGCCGTTGGGCAATTCTTGCCGTGATTGTCCTTCTAACC
>CAKZTM010000061.1 GCA_937920555.1 uncultured Paracoccaceae bacterium
CGCGCTCAGGATCGGGGCAGGGGTTGTGACCGTTGGATGCCCGCCGTCCGCCCTGATTGAGAATGCGGCCCAGCTCAATGCGATCATGCTCACATCTCTCAAGGATGAGGTGGTTTTGGCGGAGGTTCTGGAAGACACACGGATCAATGCCCTCTGCCTTGGGCCGGGGATGGGGATCACGCCTAGGGCGCAGGCTCTGGTTGATGTAGCGCTGGAGGCCAAGCGCAGGGTGGTGCTGGATGCTGATGCGCTGACGGTTCTGGCAGATGACACAACTCTGTTTGGCAAGCTCCATGAGAAATGCGTGCTCACACCTCACGCGGGCGAGTTCGCGCGGCTTTTCCCGGATATCGACGAGATGCTGAATGCCCCCGCCACCAAAGGCCCGGCCTATTCCAAGGTTGATGCGACGCGGGAGGCCGCCAAGAGGGCAGGCTGTACCGTTCTCTTCAAAGGCCCAGATACGGTGATTGCAGAGCCGTCGGGGAGATGCGCTATCAACTCGGCCCATTACGAGCGTGCCGCCCCGTGGCTGGCCACGGCAGGGTCGGGTGACGTTCTGGCGGGGTTCATCACCGGACTTCTTGCCCGCGACTTTTCGCCCATGCAAGCCGCCCAAACCGCAGCATGGCTTCATGTGGAATGCGCACTCTCATTTGGGCCCGGATTGATCGCCGAAGACATCCCCGAGGAATTGCCAAAAGTGTTGCGAAAACTGGAGGTCTGACGCACCAACCGTGCATGGATCGAGCCGCCCCAAAAACAACCCAAATCAAACCAAAAATTGACCTGCAAAAAACACGCAATTTCGCCCTTCCTTAACGCAAAACTCTCTGTTAGAACCCGCCCCAACTCACGCGAGCAGTCCTTAGGGGCTGCCTTTTACATTTGCGGGCGTGGTGAAATTGGTAGACACGCCAGATTTAGGTTCTGGTGACGCAAGTCGTGGGGGTTCAAGTCCCTCCGCCCGCACCATAAATGCTTGATATGACGAGCGAAAAAGGATGCGATCCATGCAGGTCACCGAGACCCTCAACGAAGGTTTGAAACGCGGCTACACGATTACGCTCGGCCCCGATGAACTGGAAGCAAAAGTAAACGAGAAGCTTGATGAAGTGCGCCAGAACGTGGCGCTCAAAGGCTTCCGCAAGGGCAAGGCACCGCAAGCGCTCCTGAAAAAGATGTATGGCCAGCAGGTCATGGGCGAGGCAATGCAGGAAAGCATTGACGGTGCGCTGTCTGACCACTTTGAGAAAACCGGCGACAAACCTGCGCAACAGCCTGCGGTCAAGATGACCAATGAGGACTGGAAAGAGGGCGACGACGTGGTCGTATCCGTCGAGTATGAGCGCATGCCCGATGTGCCGGACGCGGATTTTTCCAAGATTAAGCTGACCCGTTTAGTGGGTAAGGTTGATGACAAGGACGTTGACGAAGCCCTTGAGAACCTTGCGAAAAACTCCAATCACTTTGAGCCGCGCAAGAAGGGCTCCAAGGCCAAAGACGGCGACCAGATCGTGATGGATTTCAAAGGTTCTGTGGATGGCGAGTTGTTCGATGGCGGATCCGCCGAAGACTTCCCGCTGGTGCTAGGATCGGGCAATTTCATTCCCGGTTTTGAAGAGCAGTTGGTCGGTGCCAAGGCGGGTGAAGAGAAATCCGTGACCGTGACCTTCCCGGATCAGTATCAGGCGGAACATCTGGCCGGCAAAGAGGCTGTGTTTGAATGCACCGTTAAGGAGGTTCAAGAGCCGAAAGCCGCGCCGATCGATGATGAATTGGCCAAGAAATACGGCGAAGAAGACCTCAAGAGCATGAAAGAAAAGCTCGTTGAGCAGTTGGAAAAAGAATACGCAGGCGCGGCACGCATGGTGATGAAGCGTGAGTTGCTGGATGATTTGTCGGACCGCGTAACATTCGATCTGCCGCCCTCGTTGGTGGAGGCGGAAGCCAATCAGGTCGCGCATCAGATGTGGCATAATGACAACCCTGATGTGGAAGGTCATGACCACCCTGAAATCGAAACCACTGACGAACACACCAAACTTGCAGAGCGCCGCGTGCGTTTGGGGCTTCTTCTGGCCGCAGTTGGCGAGAAGAGCGAGATCCGGGTGAACGAGCAGGAAATCCAGCAAGCTGTGATGACCCAAGCGCGCAACTATCCGGGGCAAGAGAAGGAATTCTTTGAATTCGTTCAGAAAAATCAACAGATGCAGCAGCAGATCAGTGCGCCGATATTTGAAGACAAAGTGGTGGACTACATTTTCGAGCTGGCTGAGGTCAAAGACAAGAAGGTCTCGAAAAAGCAGCTTGAAGAGGCTGTTGAGAAGCTCGAAGTTGAGTAACCGGCGATTGTTTGTTGTCTGATTATTAACGGAAAATTAAGGGCTCACATGGTTGAGCCCTTTTCGTCTGGTTGCTCTTGCGGACCAAATGAGCTGCCATTACCTTCCACTTCTAGCGCCGCATTTTAAGGATAGACCCCATGCACGATCCCCATGAGATTTACATGAACACACTTGTCCCAATGGTCGTCGAGCAGACGTCCCGCGGGGAGCGTGCCTATGATATTTTTTCGCGGCTGCTCAAAGAGCGGATTATTTTTGTCTCCGGTCCTGTGCATGACGGAATGTCCACATTGATCGTGGCGCAGCTTCTTTTTCTTGAGGCTGAAAATCCGAAAAAAGAGATCGCCATGTATATCAACTCGCCAGGCGGCGTGGTGACATCGGGCCTCTCGATCTATGACACGATGCAGTATATCCGCCCGTCGGTCTCGACCCTTTGTATCGGACAGGCGGCGTCCATGGGCTCGCTTTTGCTGACCGCAGGCGAAAAAGGCATGCGCTTTACCCTGCCCAACAGCCGTATCATGGTTCACCAGCCATCGGGCGGCTATCAGGGTCAGGCCACCGATATCATGATCCACGCGGCAGAAACGCAGGCGCTCAAAAAGCGGCTCAACGAGATTTACGTCCAACATACCGGTCAGGATTACGACACGGTCGAGGCCGCTTTGGAGCGCGACAACTTTATGACCGCCGAGAAAGCCAAAGACTGGGGCCTGATTGACGAGATCGTCGAGCAGCGCAAACCGGACGCGGCGGAAGACTAATCGGCGCAGCCCGCCGCCTTCAAATAGCTTTTATTTGAATTAATACCGTGCGGTAAAATTGAGGTTTTAGAAACTTGGATTGGGTTACACCGGCTCAAGATTTCTGCTACTAAAACAAAAAGCCGGTCCACCTGACGGCCACCATGGATGGAAATGCCGCTGAATACCCCAGCTGAAAGGGCTTGAAATGGTAGAATTGACTGTTGCGCAGATGACCTCACTGGCGGGCGCTGCCTTCGTTTTGCCATTTACATTGAGCCCCATTTTGGCTTTTGTAAGATGCGGTGAAGGGGCAAGGACGCGGTGCGGCAAAGATGGGGCACATATGCGTGTCTCGAAGACCAAATGGGTCAGGAGTGATGAATGACTAAGTCGAGCAGTGGCGATTCAAAAAACACACTTTACTGCTCATTCTGCGGTAAATCGCAGCATGAAGTAAGAAAACTGATTGCCGGCCCCACGGTGTTCATCTGTGATGAATGCGTTGAACTTTGCATGGATATCATCCGCGAAGAGACAAAGAGCAGCCTGATCAAGTCGTCCGACTGGGTGCCAACGCCGCAAGAAATTTGCAATGTGCTCGATGATTATGTGATCGGTCAGGTCAAGGCCAAACGTGTCTTGTCCGTTGCCGTGCACAACCACTACAAGCGCCTCAATCACTCCGAGAGTGATCCAGAAGTGGAATTGGCCAAGTCCAACATCATGCTCGTTGGCCCGACCGGTTGTGGTAAGACACTGTTGGCCCAGACCTTGGCCCGTATTCTGGATGTGCCGTTCACAATGGCGGATGCAACAACCCTGACGGAGGCGGGCTATGTGGGGGAGGATGTGGAAAACATCATCCTCAAATTGCTGCAATCTGCGGAATATAACGTGGAACGCGCACAGCGCGGCATCGTCTATATCGACGAGGTTGATAAGATTTCGCGCAAGTCCGATAACCCGTCGATTACCCGCGATGTGTCCGGCGAGGGCGTGCAGCAAGCCTTGCTCAAAATCATGGAAGGCACGGTTGCATCCGTGCCGCCACAAGGCGGGCGCAAACATCCCCAGCAGGAATTCCTGCAAGTGGACACGACCAATATCCTGTTTATCTGTGGCGGTGCTTTTGCGGGGCTCGACAAGATCATCTCGCGTCGTGGCAAGGGATCAGGCATCGGCTTTGGCGCTGATGTAAAAGATGACGATGATCGCCGCGTGGGCGAGGTGTTCCAGGATCTGGAGCCCGAAGATCTTCTGAACTTTGGCCTGATACCGGAATTTGTCGGGCGTTTGCCTGTTATCGCCACGCTTGAGGATTTGGATGAAGATGCGTTGGTGACCATCCTGTCCAAGCCAAAGAACGCGCTGACCAAACAGTATGAGCGGCTCTTTGCGATGGAAGATGTCCAGCTGACCTTCACCGATGGTGCGCTGAGCGCAATCGCCAAAAAGGCTATTGAGCGTAAAACCGGCGCGCGCGGCCTGCGCTCCATCATGGAAGAGATCCTTCTTCACACCATGTTTGAACTTCCCGGCTTGGAAAATGTCGAAGAAGTTGTGGTTAACGAGGAGGCGGTCAACAAAGAGAGTGAGCCGCTGATGATCTACTCCGAGCGTAAGGAAGAACCGGCCTCAGCGTCCTAAGCGCGCTGACCCGGATATATCCAATCTCGCATGCGATGATCAGATTTTACACCGTGAGGATCTTATGGGACTGATGGCCGAAATATTCACCTGGTGGGCGGGTCAAACCGTGGGCACCCGGTTCTCCACATGGCGGCACGGCCAGTTGGTGGGCGAAGATGAGATGGGCAACAAGTTCTATCAATCCGGCGACGGCAAGAAACGCTGGGTGATCTTTGAAGGTGAAGCGGAGGCTAGTAAAGTCTCGCCGGACTGGCATGGTTGGTTGCACAAAACCTTCGATACGCCGCCGACCAAAGACCCGCTGCCGCGAAAAGCGTGGGAAAAGCCGCATCTTCCCAACCTCACCGGGACGGGGCAAGAATACCGCCCGCCGGGAAGCATCACGCATGCAGCGCCCAAAGCGTCCACGGATTATGAGGCTTGGGTGCCCGAGTAGCCCATCTGGTCCATATCTGGGACGCATTCTAAGGGGTGAATGACGATGAAAGAGAATGTCGCGGAAGCGTTGATAGGCGGGGTTGTGGTGCTGGTCGCTGCGGCTTTTCTGGTCTTTATGGGCCAAAGCTCGGGGCTGTCGCGCGGTGGCGGGCTCTATGAGCTGACCGCGCAATTCCGCTCAGCCGAAGGGGTGTCTGTTGGCACGGATGTACGTCTGGCTGGGGTCAAAGTTGGCAGCGTCACCGACGTGCAACTTGATCCAAAGACCTATCTTGCGACCACAAAAATTGCGCTCAACGACGACATCAAACTGCCCGATGACAGCGAGGCGGGGATCGCCTCGGAAGGGCTTTTGGGCGGCGCATTCGTGGAACTGTCGCCGGGTGGATCGGAGTTCATGCTGGCCTCCGGCGATGAGATCATCAACACGCAAAGTGCTGTAAGCCTGTTGGAATTGTTAATTAAATTTGCCAGCGGGGCGGGCCAGTGAAACCGGTTGTTCTGGCCAGCCTTTTGGCCGCTTTTCCCATCGCCGCCACGTCGCAGTCCCAGCAGGTTGTGATTGATGTGAAAAACTCGGTCGAAGCGCCGCAAGGTGCCATCTTGCGCGGCCTCGACCGGATCAATGGTGTCTATAAGGACATCGAAATCGCACCGGGCGAAATCTATAACTATGAGCGCCTGTCCATTGAGCTGCTGGAGTGCCGATACCCCGAGGGCCAGACCACCACGGAGGCTTTCGCCAATGTCAAAATCCGCGATTTACGCGAGGATTTGGCGACATTCGCAGGCTGGATGTTTGCCTCCAGCCCCGCATTGTCCGCGCTGGACCACCCGCGTTACGATGTTTGGGTGCTCAGGTGTAAAACCTGATCGACGGTCGTTGTCGGCGCCAACCCAAAGAAATTCGCCTGCACACTCAGCGCTTGCGCCAACCGTTCATGATAGGCTGCGCGGTTGATCTCGATGCCGCCAAGAGACGCCAGATGGGACGTGATAAACTGCGTGTCTAAAAGCTGAAATCCTCCGGCATTCAAACGCGCCACAAGCCAAATCAGGGCCACTTTGGACATGTTGGTGGCCCGCGAAAACATGCTCTCGCCAAAAAATGCACCACCAATGGCGACACCGTAAACGCCGCCAACCATCTGCCCTTTGTCCCAAACCTCGACTGAATGAGCATATCCCAACCTGTGAAGGGTCTGGTAAAGATCCTTAATCTCGTCGTTGATCCACGTCTCGTCCCGGTCCGCGCAAGCGGCCACTGTGCCCGCAAAATCCGAATTGACCGCCACATCAAAACCGCCGCGATGCACAAACCGCCGCATGGAGCGCGATATGTGAAACCTGTCCAAAGGCAGGATGCCGCGAAATTTGGGATCAACCCAGTAAATCTCTGACGCATCCGAGCTGTCAGACATCGGAAAAATGCCGTTCGCATATGCCCGAAGCAGCAGCGATGGGGTGATTTCCAATGGATCGCGGGGCGCAGTCATAAGGGCAACTTGGCCGACTGCGCCCAAACGGTCCAGATCAAATCAGGCCTTATCGAGCCATTTTTCCAGCCAGTGAATATTGTATTCCCCTGTTTGCACGGCCCGGTCTTCAAGCAACGCGTGGAATAGCGGCGCCGTGGTGTCGATGCCGTCGATGATCAGCTCCGACAGTGCCCGGTCCAGCCGTGCCAGCGCCTCTTTGCGGGTGGGGGCATGAACGATGAGCTTGCCAATAAGACTGTCATAATAGGGCGGGATTTTATAGCCGTGATAAAGCGCCGAATCCATACGAACCCCCAAACCACCGGGGGCGTGGTAATGGGCCACAGCGCCGGGTGAGGGGGTGAAATCGGGCAAACGCTCCGCGTTGATCCGGCACTCGATGGCATGGCCGTTGATCGTGAGATCCTCTTGGGTGAACGACATGGGCAAACCGGCGGCAACGCGGATCTGTTCGCGGACCAGATCAACACCGAAAATCTCTTCGGTGACGGGATGCTCAACCTGAAGGCGGGTGTTCATCTCGATGAAATAAAACTCGCCATCCTCGAACAAAAATTCGATCGTACCGGCACCGGAATACCCCATTCCCGCAACAGCATCCGCGCAGGTTTTGCCAATCCGGGCGCGGGTTTCCGCGTCAATAACCGGCGAGGGGGCTTCCTCCAGAACCTTCTGGTGGCGCCGCTGCAAAGAGCAGTCGCGCTCGCCAAGATGCACAGCCCCACCTTTGCCATCCCCGAACACCTGAACCTCAATATGACGCGGATTGCCGAGGTATTTCTCGATATAAACCGCATCATCCCCGAAAGCCGCCTTGGCCTCTGTGCGGGCAGACTGGAATGCCACATCGATCTCGGCGGCGGATTTCGCCAGTTTCATGCCGCGACCACCACCACCGGCAGCCGCTTTGACAATGACCGGATACCCCATCTCGCCAGACACGCGCCGTGCCTCTTCAAGATCGGTCACACCGCCGTCTGATCCGGGCACGCATGGCACACCCATCTTGATCATCGTGTCTTTGGCGGCAATCTTGTCGCCCATCAGGTTGATGTGATCCGCCGACGGGCCAATAAACGTAATACCGTGATCATGAAGCGCTTGTGAAAACCGCGCATTCTCACTGAGAAATCCATAGCCCGGGTGAATGGCCTCAGCCCCGGAAATCTCACAGGCAGAGATCACATTGGCGATGGACAGATAGCTTTGCGGGGAAGGCGGCGGGCCAATGCACACAGCCTCATCGGCCATACGCACATGCATCGCATCGGTGTCCGCCGTGGAATGAACCGCGACCGAGCCGATACCCATCTCGCGACAGGCGCGAATGATCCGCAACGCAATTTCACCGCGATTGGCGATCAGAATTTTCTTAAACATGAACGGTTACCCCGACCTTATTCGAGGATGACAAGTGGTGCACCAAATTCGACCGGTGCGCCATCATCGACCAAAATGCGCTTGACCTTACCCGCTCTGGGCGAGGGGATTTGGTTCATCGTCTTCATGGCCTCGATGATCAAAAGCGTTTGACCCTCTTGGATCGTGTCACCAACGGAGATGAAGGCAGGAACACCGGGCTCGGCCTGCAGATAAACCGTACCAACCATGGGCGATGTGACCGCATCCGGGTTCTGTGCCGGGTCTTCGGAGGCTTGCGCCGGTGCCGGTGCTGCCGCAAGTGCGGGTGCTGCCGGCGCCGCGGCAGGTGCGGCCGCTACATTGTGCACCACTGGTGCCACACTGGACTGGCGCGCCACGCGCACAGTGATGCTGTCATCCTCGGCAAAGTCGCGCTTCACCTCCAGCTCGCTCAGGTCATGCTCTCGCAGAAGTTCCGCCAGTGCGGATACAAAATCGACATCGCCGTTCGTCTTTTTAGTGCTCATTTGGTCCCTCGTCTTGCCTCAAAATGCTCGAAGCCTCGTCCGCGTGATCTCACAGATCGAATTGTGGGTATAGATATAGGGCGCAACGGCCCCCGAGGGAAGGCAAAACGGTTAAGAATCAACCCATAAGGGCTACTGAGCGACGCTACGCGACAGGGATACAACCTCCGCCATTTGTTCCTTGGGCAAATACCCGCGGATGACCTTTTCGCCGATGATGAATGTGGGCGTGCCGGTGATCTTCATAGCACTTCCCAACGCATGGGTTTTTGCGATCCGCTGACGGACCTCGGGGTTGGACAATGCGGCTTGGCTTTGGGCGATATCCACCAAAGCACCTTGGGCAATCCTGCCAATGGTTTGCTCGGTGACAGGCCCGTCAAATGTCATCAGCGCATGGCTGAAACGCTCATAGGCGGCGTCCCCTTGAGAAATCAAAGTGGCAATCGCCAATTCAGAAGCTTTGGTGGAATCGGGTCCAAGAATTGGGAACTCCTTGACCACAAGCCTGATGTCGCCATCTTCGCGGATCAAATCTTGAACCTCGCCATGGGCACGTTTGCAATAACCGCACCGGTAGTCCTGAAATTCCACCACCGTGATGGAGCCCTCAGGATTGCCGCCCACAAACGAATATCCGTCGTCAAACAGCTCCTTGGAATTGGCCCGCACCAGATCGATATCGGCTTGCGCTTCATCGACGACGCGCTTTTCTTCCAGCAAACGGAAGGCCTCCAAAATGATCTCTGGCTCCTCCAGAATATAGTCGCGGATTTCGGCGCGAATGGCCTCTTTGTCCATCCCAACGGCTGAACCACCTGCCGATGCGACCGGGGTCATCTCGGGCATGGCCAGATCAACGGCGGTGTCAGGTGTCGGTGACGTGCTTTTGCCGTAAGTGATACCCAAAGCGCCAACCGCTAAAATGGCTGCCGCAAAAGCCGCATAAGTTGTAAGTCGTCCGTCCGTCATCTCAAACCTCATAATCCGGCACGTTTGGCCACTGAAACTATGTCTTGTGCGCGTCGCCAAGCGGGTGTCCCCTCGGCGAGAATTTTCGTCGAACGCTCCGCATGCAGCTTCGCATCCGAAATGCGTCCCAACAAAGCAAAGCGCTCCGCCGTCGCAAGCGAGGCATGTCCAGGCCGCCCGACACGGGCATAAGCCTGCGCCAAATCCTGCAAAATGCGCGGATTTAGCCTGTCTTGCCGGGCCGCTTTCTCAAGTATGCCCAAAGCCTGCTGTGTTGCCTTCGTGGTATCCTGAGCCAAAAGTGCGCGGGCAAGTCCCGATTGCAAGAGCGCGTCATTGGGCCGCAAGGACACAGCCTTGCTGTAATAAGGAATTGCGGCAGCAACCTGACCGGCCTCCAGATAAAATTGGCCTTTCAACTCGTTGTAAAACGGATCATTGGGCCGCGCCTTGAGCAGCGCATCCAAATTGGCATGGGCATCTTTGCTCTTGGAGGCGCGGTGATAGGCGATGGCCTTCATGTAAGTCGCAAGCTCCGGGTCAGCAGTGTTTTTGGCACGGGTCAGGATCGTTTTGGGATTGCGCAAAAACCCCTCAAATTTTGCCACCATACGGTTGTGCCAATATGCCGTGGCCGCTGGGGTCGGCTTGGTATGGGCCTGATTGCGCGCCACCGCGTCGCGCAGATAACTGATGCGCTGGGTGGTCAAAGGATGGGTGGTCGCATAAGGGTCGCGGCGGTGGTCGCTAAGGATTTCTTGACCGCGAAACAGCTCCAGAGCATCCAAAGCCCCTTGCGGATCAATGCCCGCGCGCGCCATGAACCGGACTGAGGCCTGATCAGCCGCCGCTTCCTCTGCGCGCGTATGGGCCAAAACCTGACGGCTGGCAATCTGCGCAGAGCCGGTTGCCAAAGCAAGAGCCGCCGCCTCGCCACCACTTCCCGCAGCAATAGCCGCCAGCAAAATGCCGACACCAATGGCCGATCCCGCGGATTTGGACGCCGAGTTGCGCGTGATCAAATGTCCGCCCGTGATGTGGCCAACCTCATGGGCGATGACCGATTGGATCATCGGCACAGATTTGAGCCGCGTCAGCATGCCGGTATTGATGAAAATGGCGTCCCGACCGTTCACAAACGCATTTACCGAAGGATCATTGACGATCACGATACGAACGGAGCCGGGCCTAATGCCCGCGGCCACCAATATGGGCTTTGCGATCAGTTGCAGCGTGGCTTCGATCTCGGCATCACGGATCAATCCGCGCGCAGAGATTTGAGACGCGGCAAGCATCCAAATGGTCAAAGTGGCAATAACCAGCTTTTGGTAGGATCGTTTTATAGCCTCATCCTCTTGAAATCGAACAATTCAATTGAGGTAAGGAAGCATTAAGCCGTGCAGGCCGCGTGCGCAATTCAAGAAATGGTGACTAGGGTTTAGCCACCATTTCTCATCTTAATTACCGACCGGTTGCTCTGGACCACCAGCCGCGCCGTTTGGGCTTGTCTGGATCATCCGCAGGCTCGGCGGCGGCAGTTTCAAGAGCCGGTTCCGGGGCCGCTTTAGGCGTGGCCTTGGGCTTTGGGGCAGGGGCTTCGGCCACAGGGGCTTCGGCCACAGGTGCCTCGACCTCTTGGGCCGCCTCTACCTTGGGCTTTGGTTTTGCCCGCGACTTGCGTTTTGGCTTTTCGGCCGGAGCTTCTGCCTCGGCTGCAACCTCAGCGGCGGGCGCTTCTTCGGCCTCCACCTTCTTTTTGCGCGGCGCACGTTTGCGCTTTGGCTTTTCCTCAGCCTCAGGTGCGGCTTCGGCGGCCTCCACCTTCACCTCGCCCGCATCCGCTTCCGCCTCTACAATATCGGCTTTGGGTTTGCGGGTCCGTGGCGCACGCTTGCGCTTTGGCTTTTCTTCCGCATCCGGGGTCGCATCTGTCGCCGCTTCAACGGGCGCGGCATCGCTTGCAGGGGCCTCTTGACCCTCCGCTGCCTGCGCCGCCTCTCCTTGCGCCTCTGGATTGGCGTTATCGTCACCATTGCGCCCGCGACCACCACGTCTGCGGCGTCTGCGACGGCGCTTCTTGCCGCCACCTTCCTCGTCCGAGGCGTCGTTTTGCGGCGCGTTCGGTGTATCACTGCGCGACTGCGCACGTTCCGCCTGATCCAGCGCATCAGCGGTCACGACCTGAGCCTCGTCGTGATCAATGCTGTCGATGGTCACAGCCGTGGTGCTGGCCGCAATCGGCGCTACAATCCGGGTCGCGGTTTTGAGCCGCTCAATATTATACTCCGGGCTGATCAAATGCATGTCCGCCTCAATCCGCACCGAAAGCCCGTAGCGCCCCTCAATGGTCGCCACATGTTCACGCTTTTGGTTCAACATATAATTGGCAATGCTGATCGGCACTGTCACCAGAACCTCTTTGGAGCGACCGCGCACACCTTCCTCTTCCAGCTCGCGCAAAATCGCCAGCGCCAGATTGTCGTTGGACCGCGTATAGCCGGTCCCGTGACAATGCGGACATTGCGATGTGGTCATTTCCAACATGCCGGGCCGAAGCCGCTGACGGGACATCTCCAAAAGACCAAAGCCTGAGATACGGCCCACCTGGATGCGGGCGCGGTCCGTCTTCAGACTGTCTTTCAGGCGTTTTTCAACGGCAATATTGTTACGCCGCTCTTCCATGTCGATAAAATCGATGACCAGCAGACCGGCCAAATCACGCAACCGCATCTGACGTGCCACTTCCTCAGCCGCTTCCAGATTGGTCTTGAGCGCCGTCTCCTCAATGGAGCCCTCTTTGGTCGCCCGACCGGAGTTCACGTCAACAGCCACCAAAGCCTCGGTGATGCCGATGACAATGTAGCCGCCCGATTTGAGCTGTACCGTCGGGTTGAAAATACCGTTGAGATAGTTTTCGACCTGATAGCGCGCCAGAAGCGTCAACGGATCGCTGTAGAGCTTCACGTTTTTCACATGGCTCGGCAGAAGCATCTGCATGTATTCTCTGGCTTCTTTATAGCCGTTCTCGCCTTCCACCAAAATCTCGTCAATCTCGCGATTGTAAAGATCACGGATCGAACGCTTGATCAGATTGCCTTCCTCATAAATCAGCTTGGGCGCGATCGAGGCCATGGTGTTTTCGCGAATTTGCTCCCATTGGCGCAACAAATACTCGTAATCGCGCTTCACTTCGACCTTGGTGCGCTTGGCACCTGCCGTGCGCACAATCAAACCGGCACCTTGGGGCACCTCCATCTCTTGGGCGATGGCTTTGAGCTTCTTGCGGTCCGCGGGGTTGGTGATCTTGCGGGAAATCCCGCCGCCCCGCGCCGTGTTGGGCATCAGCACACAGTACCGGCCGGCCAGCGACAGATATGTCGTCAACGCCGCACCTTTGTTGCCGCGCTCTTCCTTGACCACCTGAACCAACAGGATCTGGCGAACTTTAATCACTTCTTGAATGTTGTACCGGCGCATACGCTTGCGGCGCGGGCGAATTTCTTCGTGAACATCTTCGGCGGCAACCGACTCGATATCGGCATCTTTTTCTTCCGCCGCAACTTCGGGCTGATCATCCGCCTCTGCGGGCTCCTCAACCTTTTTGCGCCGACCACGACCACGTCCGCGCGGCTTTTTCACCGGCTCAGACGTCTCGGTCTCAGATGCAGCCTCCTCAGAGGGCGCCTCTGCCTCAGCCTCGGCAACCGCCTCGTCAATGGCCTCAGCGGGGCTTTGAACCTCAGCGGCTTCACTTTCCTTGGCAGCACCACCATCTTCCGGCGTTTCCACCAACAAAGGCGCGTCATCTTCCCCAGCAGGCTCCGAGATCACATCATCCGCTGATGATCCAGACCCTTCCGAGGTCGCCTTGGCCGTCTTCTTGCGACCACGGCCACGGGGCTTTGGCTTTTCCTCGGCCTTTTCTTCCTCTTCCTGCTGCTCACGGTCAAAAGCGGCTTCTTCTTCAAGCAGCTTTTGACGGTCCTCAACAGGGATCTGATAATAATCGGGATGAACTTCCGAGAACGCCAGAAAACCGTGACGGTTTCCCCCGTAATCTACGAATGCCGCCTGAAGCGACGGCTCAACGCGCGTAACCTTGGCTAGATATATGTTGCCCGCAAGGGGGCGTTTGTTAATCGATTCAAAGTCAAATTCTTCGACCTTGTTTCCTTCGACAACCACGACGCGGGTTTCCTCCGCGTGCGTCGCATCGATAAGCATTTTTTTAGGCATAATGTCTCGCTAACAGATAGCCTGGCCGAGCGTCTTGGACCGGGTCGGGGCAGTATCTGTGAATTTTGGGCGTGCAATAGAGTCGGATCATGGGGTAGCGCCGGATGTGCGCCATGCACAACCGCTCGCCTAATCCTCAATGCTCTCTCGCGTTGCATCGCGTTTCGTTTCTCCTGCTACTCAGAAAAAATCTGGTGCAAAGTTTTAATCCGTCGCCTTGACCGACGGTGTCTCATTTGCCCCGTGGAAAATCAGGGGCGGTTGCCTCGACAAAAAGACCGGAACCATATTTTGGGGTCCGCTAAACAGTTTGTTAGGCAACAAAACCTCGTCGATGGATTTGGCTCGATTTAGAGCCGCCGCCATCTCGTAAAAAGACCATACCCAATTGTAACACCAAAATACAATTGATTTTTGGCTTTATTTGTAGTGATAAGTTGGGTGTTACAATTGCGCGTTCAAGACCGGAAAGGCATATGCGCGCTGAGGAGAGCGGTTCATGATCCAACAAGGGCTACGCCTCGTGCTGGCCGGTGCGATGCTTTGGCTATGCGCGCAAGTGCCCGCGCAGGGCCAACACATGCATGCTGTGGCGGCGGTCGATCCTGACCAGTCGGGCCTGTCGTCAACCGGGCAGGGGGCTGAGATCACTCTTGGCCTTTCAACGCCCGTGCCGTTTCGCGTCTTTACACTGACCGCCCCGGACCGTCTTATCCTCGATTTCCAAGAGGTCGACTGGCGCGGCCTCAACCGCGACAGTTTCAGGCAAGATGACATTGTGACCGATATTCGCTTTGGCGTGTTTCAACCCGGTTGGTCCCGCATGGTGCTTGATCTGGCTGCTCCGATGATTGTCAAAACCGCCGAGATGCAGACCAACCGCGACCAGCCGCGCTTGCAAATCGCCCTTGAGCCTGCTTCCGCGCAGGCGTTTCGTGCGGCCGCCGCCTCGGCCCAAGATACCGGTATGTGGCTGCGCAAATCCCCGCAAATCGACCTTGCGCCAAAGCGCGGGCTTAGAATTGCCATCGATCCCGGTCATGGTGGTGTCGATCCGGGGGCGGTGCGCGAGGGGGTCATGGAAAAAGACCTCGCGCTTGCGTTCAGCAAAGAGCTGGCGGCGGTGATTTCCCTATATACCCCCTATGAGGTGGTGATGATCCGCGATGCCGATGTCTGGGTCTCTTTGGGTGAAAGGGTGCGCCTTGCCCGTGATGCGCAGTCTGACCTGTTCTTGTCGGTGCACTCCAATACGGTGACGCGCGGGGATGCGTCCGGCGCGTCCGTCTACACCCTGTCGGACCGGGCCTCTGACGTGTCCTCGGCCAAACTGGCAGAACTTGAGAACCGCGCTGATCTGTCCGCAGGGCTGGGCGACCACGTGGAAGGCGATGACGTGGCCCGCGTGCTGGTCGATCTTAGCCGGGTGGATACCAATGCCCGCTCAAAGATTTTTGCCGATACATTGATCAACAAATTCGTGCAGGAAAATGTGGGTGTGTTGCGCTCCCGGCCGCACCGCTCGGCGGGCTTTAAAGTCCTCAAAGCCCATGACATCCCGTCGGTTTTGCTGGAGCTGGGCTTTTTGTCCAACGCCCGTGACCGGCAACGCATGCAAGATGAAAACTGGCGCCGTGAGACCGCCATCGCCATCGTGAAGGCCATCCAAACATGGGTGGAGCAGGACAAAGAACGCGCCAAGCTGGTCTTGAGGTAACACAATCTGCACCAAGTTCGAAAAATTTCCCATACCATACGGGCGGAAAATCGCGTTTCTGCCCATAAGCGCTTTTGACCTGAGGCGGGCGAGGGCCTATATGGTGGGCATCCGAAGGAGTATGTCGTGATCAATGCGGTTCTAAGATTTTTGGGCTTTCTGTTCAGCTGGGCCACAATCGGTTTGGTGGCCTTGGGCGTCATCATTGGTGCCGTGTTCTATATGTATTCCAAAGATCTGCCCGATCATGAACGTCTGGCCAATTATGAACCCAAGACGCTCAGCCGGGTCTATTCCGGTCAAGGCAATCTGATGGACGAGTTCGCCGATGAGCGGCGGATTTTTACGCCAATCGATGAAATCCCCGATTTGGTCAAGAACGCCTTCATCTCTGCCGAGGATAAGAACTTTTACAACCATCAGGGCTTTGATCTTCAAGGTATCGCCAAAGCCGGGATAGAATTTGCCGTGGACCGGGCCCAAGGCGGCAATAAGCGCGCGCGGGGCGCCTCGACCATTCCCCAGCAGGTCGCCAAGAATTTCTTTTTCAGCAGTGAGCGCGAAGCCGAGCGGAAGATCAAAGAGATCATCACCGCCAACCGTCTGATCACCTCGCTGGGCCGCGACAAGGTGCTAGAGCTTTACCTCAACGAGATTTTTCTTGGTCAAAACGCCAATGGTGTGACCGAAGCGGCGGGCAAATATTTCGGCAAACGCCTAGAAGAACTGACCCCCGGCGAAGCGGCCTATCTGGCCTCATTGCCCAAATCACCGTCCAATCGCCATCCGGTACGCAACCGCGATACCGCGATCTTCTGGCGTAACTTCGTGCTCAAAGAGATGTCGGAGAACGGCTATATCACCCAAGACGTGGCCGAGGCCGAAAGCCAGGAGCCGCTGCGCTCGGTGATGGGCGGGGATTACCGCTCCTTGCAGTCCCGCCTGCCGGCGCGCGACTATTTCACCGATGAGATTGCCCGCCGGTTGGGCAAGTCCTTGGGCACCGAATATCTCAAGACTGGCGGGCTTTCCATCCGCGCCACCCTTGATCCCGAATTGCAAGTGGCCGCGGCCAATGCCCTGCGCAACGGGCTCACCAAATATGACCGCGCCCAAGGCGTGTATCACGGCCCGACCGACAAAATTGACCCTGAGAAGCTGATCGATGAGACCGGTTGGCGTCTGGCCCTGCGCGATGCCCGCGTGCCGCGCGATATCGAAGGCTGGCTGCCTGCGGTGGTGCTTCAACTGGGCGAAAACTCGGTCAGGATCGGGATTGAGGCGGTCGAGGAAGACGAAGACGGCCACTACCTGCCGATAAAGGATTTTAGCTGGGCAAGACCGGTCAATGAAAACGGTCAGGTCGGCAGCCCCGCCAACAGTCCGGACGACCTGTTTGAGGTCGGCGACGTGATCTTGATTGAGGCGGTGATCAATGAGGGCGCGTTTGAACGTTGGTCTCTGCGCCAAGTCCCCAAACTGCAAGGCGGGTTCATGGCGATGGATGTGCGCAACGGTCGCGTGCTGGCCATGCAGGGCGGCTTTTCCTATCAACATTCGGTCTTCAACCGCGCCACGCAAGCGACCCGCCAGCCGGGCTCCGCGTTTAAACCTTTCGTCTATGCAGCAGCACTCGATAGCGGCTACACACCGGCATCGGTGGTGGTAGACGCGCCCATTGAAGTGTCCACCTCCGAAGGCATCTGGCGGCCACAAAATGCATCGCGGCAGTTTTACGGCCCAGCACCTTTGCGCACCGGGATCGAGCAGTCACGAAACCTGATGACTGTGCGGATCGCGCAAGATATCGGGATGAATTTCGTCGCCGAATATGCCGAGCGTTTCGGCGTCTATGACCGCATGCCTGACATCCTCAGCTACTCGCTGGGGGCAGGGGAGACGACGCTGTTCAAAATGGTCGCGGCCTACGCTCAGTTTGCCAATGGCGGACTGCGGGTCGAGCCAACTCTCGTGGACCGGGTGCAAAACCGCTACGGCGAGACGATCTACCGCCACGATGCGCGGTATTGTGAAAACTGCGCTGCCGAAACCGGCGAGACACCTGTGGTGCTCGACAATGCGCAACGGGTGATGGACGCAGTCACCGCCTATCAGTTGACCTCCATGATGCAGGGGGTTGTGGCGCGCGGGACCGCCTCCAAAACTGTGGGTGCCGTGTTGGGCGTGCCGATTGCAGGCAAGACCGGTACCACCAATGAGGCCAAAGACGTGTGGTTCATCGGCTTCACACCTGAGATTGTCGCCGGCTGCTATATGGGCATCGATACGCCTGAGCCATTGGGCAAAGGGGCTGCGGGTGGTACCATGTGCGGGCCGGTTTTTGCGGAATTCATGCAAACCGCGCTCAAGGATCACGGCTCGTATAACTTCCCGCGCCCTGCCGACACGACCATTGTGAAAATCGACCGCTTCTCCGGGGCGCGTCTGGAGGATGGCGCATCGGGCGATAGCGTGGTGGCTGAGTTGTTCCGCACCGGCGAGGAGCCCGATTACGGCTTTTACGGCGCATTTATCGATGGTGGTTTTGCCATGGGCGGCGACTTGCTGTTGTTCAACCGTGAAAACACCACGACCGTGACCGTCACCGACAGTCAGGGCAATACCAGCACTCAAGAGGTTATTGCCACACCAAGCTTTGGCTCTTTGTCGTCAGGCGGCCTTTACTAACACCACCGCTTTTCAGTAAGACCTGACCTGACACTTCGGGGACCAAAACCAATGCGCGCAGAAATCGAAAACATCGTGGCCGAGATTGAAAAATCCGTGGACCTTCTGCGCCAGCGCATGGATTGGGAAACGGCGCCGCACCGCTTGGAAGAGTTCAACGCCATGTCGGAAGATCCCGACCTGTGGAATGACCCTGAGAAAGCGCAAAAATTGATGCAACAGCGCCAGCAACTGTCTGACGCGATTGATGCTGCCAACGGGATTGCCCAAGACCTTGAGGACAATGTCGGGCTGATCGAGCTGGGCGAAATGGAGGATGATCAAGAGGTCATCACCGAGGCCGAAGAAGCCCTCAAGAAACTCGCCGAAACCGCCGCTCAAAAAGAGCTTGAGGCGCTTCTGGACGGCGAAGTGGACGCCAATGACACATTCCTGGAGATCAATTCAGGCGCAGGTGGAACGGAAAGCTGCGACTGGGCCAATATGCTGGCCCGCATGTATGTCCGTTGGGCCGAAAAGCGCGGCTATAAGGTCGAGCTGTTGTCCGAGACCGCGGGCGAAGAGGCGGGTATCAAATCGGCCACCTACCAGATCAAAGGCCATAACGCTTACGGTTGGTTGAAATCTGAGAGCGGCGTGCACAGGCTGGTGCGCATTTCGCCCTTTGACAGCAACGCCAAGCGCCACACCTCGTTCAGTTCGATCTGGGTCTATCCGGTGATCGACGACAATATCGAGATCGAGATTAACCCGGCCGACATCCGCGTTGACACATATCGCTCCTCAGGGGCGGGCGGTCAGCACGTTAATACAACCGATTCTGCGGTGCGGATCACCCATATCCCCACCAATATCGTCGTGACATCCTCTGAGAAATCCCAACACCAAAACCGCGCCAACTGTATGGCTGCCCTGAAATCCCGGCTCTACGAGATTGAGATGCGCAGGCGCAATGAAAGCATCCAAGAGGCCCACGAAAACAAAGGTGACGCAGGCTGGGGCAATCAAATCCGCTCTTACGTGCTGCAACCTTACCAGATGGTCAAGGATTTGCGCACCAACCATGAGACCTCTGACACCAAAGGGGTGCTGGACGGTGATCTTGATGGGTTCATGGCCGCCACACTGGCGCAAGATGTGTCGGGGAAATCACGCGCCGAGGCGCAGGGCGATTAAACCCTGGACGTCGATCTTGCCAAGGTCTGAGCGGGATCACCGCGTTCATGGAGCTGGAATTCAAGTGCCACCGTAAAAGACGCGCCATGCCGCTCTAGTCTGAGCGCGCCGCCGAAAGCTTCCGCAATGGCCTCAGCAATGGGCAGGCCAAGACCAGACCCAGACGATGGCGTCAATTGGCTGAACCGGGCCCGCGCCTTGGCAAAATCAGGCTCGTTGATCCCTTTTCCGTCATCGGTCACCGCCACATAAAGCAGCGCCCCCTCGACCTCGGCCCGCAGCTCAATCGCGCTCAGCTCGGTGCCGCCATGGGCCAAAGCGTTGTTGAGAAGGTTCAAAACCGCCTGCTCAAACAAGACCCGGTCACCCACAAGCCCCACGGATGCGCCCGCGATCAAAGTGCGGAACGAAACCCCCGCCGTTTCGGCCGTTTTGTGGAAATTATGGCTCAGCTCGTGCAACACCGCCAACGGATCAAAACGGATCAAATCCTCCTGACGCGGCGCGGCGCGGGCGCGCTCCAAGGTCAAAAGGTTATTAGCAAGGGCTGCGGTGGTGCGCGCCGCCTCGATCAGATCGGCACTTCTGGCCTCCACATCTTCAAGCGTCTTGGAACTCTGAATAGACTCCGCCAGCGACAAAACCCCGGCGATGGGATTGCGCAACTGGTGGGCCGCATCCGAAATGAAAATATCCTTGGCCTTCAATGTGCGGCTCAACTCATCCAAAAGCGCATTGAACTTGCCGACAATCCCGCTGACCTCCACAGGAATGGCACGCCGAATGGGCGAAAGATCATTGGCCGACCTGCGTTCAATCGCATTCTCCAAATCCATCAAAGGATAAAGCCCCAACCGCACACCAAACCACACTATCACCGCCAACGCGCCAACCATCGAGGCAATAATCAGAAACGCAGGCCGGGTGCGGCTGCGCACAAACCCGTCACGCAGCGAGGTGTTTTGCCAAACAGTAAACGTAAACGGCCCCGAGAGCTGATCAACCGCCATGGTCTGGGTGAAACGCAGCGCCTTGACCTGTTGGCCCCGGTAAATGGCGTCATAATAGGTTTGCGCACCGGTGGTTTGTGCCGTGTTGGGCACCACCGGCGGGGTGGCGTATCCGGTGACGAAAACGCCGTCGGGGGCATAGACATGGTAGAAAACCGCGCCCCCCGATGTGTCGCGCAACAGGTCTCTTGTGTCTTCGCTCAGCGCATCGCCGCCAGTGACCGCAATATCGCGTGAGATCGCCAAAGCCGTCGACAGCAGCGACCGCTCAAAACGCTCGGCGGCATTGGCTTGCGCATCCGTATAGGCCCAACGGCCAAAAAGCACCGCGATGAGCAAAAGCGGGACCAGAATAACAAAGGTCAGCCGCGCACGAAGCGACAGGGTATTGGTCATGGGGCAAGCTGCATCAAATAACCCAAGCCCCGCTTGACGGTGATCTGAACGCCGTAGGGGTGCAGCCGTTTGCGCAACCGCGACACATAAACCTCCACCACCGGCTCATCCACATCCGCCCCGGTGCCGTAAAGACTGTCCAGCAAGGCCTGCTTGCTCACCAAACGACCCTCAGCAAGCAGTAACCGCTCAAAAACCGCCACCTCGCGGCGCGGAATGGCAATCACACCCTGAGGCCCCTCGATCATCCGCGAGGACACATCAAAGCGCAATGATCCGATGCTGCGCGTGGCTTTGGGCGGCTCCACCACCCGGCGCGACAACGCCCGAATGCGGGCGCTGAATTCCTGCATCTCAAAAGGCTTGCTCAGATAATCATCCGCCCCCGCATCAAGCCCGGTGACTTTATCGGTGGTGCCCGTGCGGGCGGTCAGCATAAGAACCGGCCTTGTGTCGCCGCGATCGCGCAAGCCGCGCAGGATCGCCAAGCCGTCGGTTCCCGGAAGATTAATGTCGAGCACAATCATATCCGCCTGGTCGTCGCGCAAAAACGTCTCCGCCTGCGCGCCGTCATGCAACACATCAACCGCGTGCCCCGCATCCTCCAGATGGTAGCAAATCCCCTTGGCCACAGAGACATTGTCTTCAACAACCACGATTCTCAAATTCATACCCCCAGAAAGATCAAGCGGTGCAAGGTTCATGCAAGGATGGCACCCCATGGTGGCGTGATCAAGAAGGCATGGGGATGCTTTCTGATTCTATAATGCCGGCCGTCACTGGACCGGACCTAGGGAGACTAAAATAATGACAAATACCACGAAGCGTCATCTGGCGCGCGCATTGGCCCTGTCCACCGCACTGGTTGGCGGCCAAGCATTGGCCGGTGGCCACGCAATCGATCTCAGCGGCAAAACGGTCGAGTGGATCATTCCATTCTCCGAGACCGGCGGTTCGGCAAAATGGGCGAATTTCTACGCGCCTTTGCTGAGCGAGGCTTTGCCCGGCGCCCCAACCGTTGTTGTGACCTTCATGCCCGGCGCAGGCTCCACCAAAGGGGCGAATTTCTTTCAGGACGTCGAGTATGAAGACGGCACCACAATCTTTGGCTCGTCAGGCTCTACACAATTCCCATACCTGCTAAGCGATCCGCGCGTGCGCTATGAGTATGGCGACTGGAACGTTGTTTTGGCCTCCGGCACAGGCGGCGTGTCCTATCTGCCTGCGGATTTGGCCGGATCGTTGGGTGATGGCGGCGATGCCACACCACTGGCGGGCGAAGACTTCATCTACGGCTCACAAGGGGCCACGCGTTTGGACCTCGTGCCGCTGTTGGCTTGGGAAATGCTCGGCCTGCAAGTTGAGCCTGTGTTTGGTATCGAAGGCCGTGGTGATGGCCGTTTGATGTTCGAGCGCGGTGAAGCCAATATCGACTATCAGACATCCTCGTCCTACCTGTCCGGCGTGACACCATTGGTGGATGCGGGCACAGCCGTGCCGTGGTTCTCCTTTGGAGCATTGGACGCCGATGGCAATATCGTACGCGACCCAACATTCCCCGACATGCCAACCTTTAAAGAGGTATGTGAGGCGACCGCAGGCTGCGAGACCAGCGGCGAAAGCTGGGATGCTTGGAAAGCGTTCTTCGTGGCGGGCTTCCCGGCACAAAAAATGGTGTTCTTGCCCGCAGGCGCACCTGACAACGCAATTGCGACCTTCACGCAAGCGTTTCAGGATATCCAAGCGCGCGCTGACTTTGCAGAAATCTCTGCCGCGCGTCTTGGTGTCTACCCACAGCTCACCGGAGCTGCGGCCCAAACCGCGCTCGATAGCGCAACAGTCGTGCCTCAAGAGGCAAAAGACTTTGTGATCAACTGGCTCGGCGAGCGCTACGGCGTCGTTCTTGAGTGATCACAACCTGATGATCCTCCCCGTCTAAACTGGCGGGGAGGATTACCCCAAATTCATAACATCGGCAGCAGGGGTCTTCACAAATGGACGTCTTTCTTACGGCAATGCCGGCGCTAAGCGATGCCTTTGCGATGATCCTGCAACCCCATGTGATCGGCTACTTGATCCTTGGCGTCGTGATGGGCCTGTGCATCGGGGTGTTTCCCGGATTGGGCGGAATTGCCGGCCTGTCGTTGCTGCTGCCGTTCATGTTCGGCATGGAACCGGTGACGGGCCTCGCTTTGATGATCGGCATGGTTGCGGTCGTGCCCACCTCAGACACATTTGCCTCGGTCTTGATGGGCATACCGGGGTCCTCCGCCTCGCAAGCCACCGTGCTCGACGGGTTTCCCATGGCCAAAAAGGGCCAAGCGGCACGCGCATTGTCCGCAGCCTTTGCGGCCTCGCTGTTTGGCGGACTTGTGGGGGCGGCCTTCCTGACCGTCTTTATTCTTGTCGCCCGCCCCATCGTATTGCTGTTCCAAACCCCCGAACTGCTGATGATCACCATCTTTGGTCTGTCGATGGTCGGCATTCTGGCCGGGCGCGTGGCCCTCAAAGGCATTGTCGCGGCCTGCCTTGGCATCATGGTCGGCACAATCGGCGAGGGCGCAAGCTCAGGCGCGCTGCGCATGGCCACCTATGATCTGCCCTATCTGGTGGACGGGCTCAAACTGGTCATTGTCGGCCTTGGCATATTCGCAATCCCCGAGATCATCGCCCTCTTGCGGCAGGACAAAGCGATCTCGGACAAAGCCAATTTGGGCGGCGGCTGGCTGCTCGGCGTTCGGGACTGGTGGGCCAATAAGTGGCTGTCCATGCGCTGCTCGCTGATCGGTGTCGTGGTCGGCGTCATCCCCGGATTGGGCGGCTCTGTGGTCGATTGGATCGCGTATGGCCACACGGTGCAAACCGCCAAAGACAAGTCGCAATTCGGCTCTGGCGATGTGCGCGGCGTGATCGGCCCTGAAAGCTCCAACAACGCCAAAGAAGGCGGCGGGCTGGTGCCCACATTGCTCTTTGGCATCCCCGGTTCAGGCTCTATGGCGATCTTTATCTCGGCAGTCGCCCTGCTTGGCTCCGGCCAGATCGAGGTCGGACCCTCCATGTTGAAAAACAACCTCGATTTCACCTATGCCATCGTGTGGCTGCTGGCACTGGCCAATGTGGCGGGCACATTGATCTGCATCGCCGCCTCGGGCGGGATCTCTAAACTCACAAATATCCGCTTTGCCCTGCTGGCCCCGTTTCTGTTCATGATCATCTCCTTTGCCGCCTTTCAGTCGCGCCAAGAAATCTGGGACTTGGTGGCGCTCTTTGGCATCGGCCTGCTGGGCATCCTGATGCGCCGCTTTGACTGGTCACGCCCGGCCTTCTTGATCGGCTTTGTGCTGTCCGCCCCGGCTGAGCGCTACACCAACCAAGCCTACCAAATTGCCGCCTCGCGGTTTCGGCGCGGCTTTGATGAAGGCATCGAATACGTCTTCAGCCCAATCGTGATCGTGCTGATCGTGATCACCCTGATCTCGGTCGTGTTGGGCCTGAGACAAGCGAAAAACATTCAGGCCGAAGGCGCTGTCAATGCAGGCAGCAAACGCGCCCCGATGATCTTTTTGCTGGCGCTGACCGGCTATATCGCGCTGGCCTATTGGAACTCTGCGGTCATCCCGGATTTTGCCCGCATGGACCGGGTATTCCCGATTTTCGTGGCCACGGTGGGATTGCTGGGATGCGCCATCATGATCGTGCAAATGATTATGAAGCCTGAAACCCATGACATATTCGCCGACCGCGAAGCCCAAGAGGCGGACCTGAACACCTACGGTCTGTGGCCCACACTCGCGTGGTTTGCAGCCCTTCTGGTGGCCTCGGCCATTGTCGGCTTTATCCTCGCCCTTGCGGTCTTCCTGCTGTTGTTCATCAGATTGCGGGCCGGCAAAAGCTGGACCTATGCGGGCCTCTATACGGTCGTGGGGATCGGCTTTATCTGCTCCTTGGCGTGGGCGCTCAATCGCGATTTTCCTCCGGGCATTTTGCAATCCTACTTTGACCTGCCATGGCCGCTGACATGACCCAAAGAGCCATTCCATTTTTGTTCATGCGCGGGGGTACGTCCCGCGGCCCCTATCTCAACCGCGACCATGTGCCAAAAGACCAGACAGCTTTGGCCCAGGTTCTGATCGCCATGTTGGGCTCTGGCCACCCGCTCAATATTGACGGGATCGGCGGCGGCAATGCGGTCACCACCAAAGTGGCCATCTTGTCAAAATCTGACGATCCATGGGCCGATATCGACTATTTCTTCGCCCAAGTCAGCGTCGAGGACCGGACCGTGGACTTCAAACCCACATGCGGCAATATCCTGTCCGGCGTGGGGCCTGCGGCCATCGAGATGGGACTGATTGAGCCGTCAGGCGATGAAACCCAGATCAAAATTCGCGCGGTCAATACAAATGCACGCGTGGTGGCGACCGTGCAAACCGCCAAAGGCCACGTCACCTATGACGGGCAGGCGGCCATTGACGGGGTTCCGGGAACAGCCGCGCCGGTCGCACTCCAATTCATGGACACAGTTGGCGGGGCCACAGGGGCATTTTTGCCCACGGGCAAGCTGATCGACACATTTGACGGCATTGATGTGACTTGCATGGACGTGGCCATGCCAATGGTGATTGCGCGCGCCGAGGCGTTCGGCCTCACAGGCTATGAAAGCGCCCAAGCCCTCAATGACAACACTGCGTTTTTTGCAAAAATGGAAGCGGTGCGCATCAAGGCAGGAACCGCCATGGGGATAGAGGACGTGGCCAACTCCGTCACACCAAAGTTTGGCCTTTTGGCACCTGCGCGCGGTGGCGGCACAATCGCCACGCGCTATTTCATGCCTTGGAAAGCCCACCCGACCATGGCCGTGACCGGGGCGCAATGTCTGGCCAGCTGCGTCCTGACACCGGGGACCGTGGCCGACGGGTTGGCCGCGCGCTCCAATGACCGGCCCGCGACACTCACATTGGAACATGCAAGCGGACAAATCGACGTGCTTGTGGATTATGAACTGACAAAGGACGGCATTGATCTGCGCTCCGCCGGGCTGGTGCGCACCGCACGGCTTTTGGCCCGCGGCGAGGTTATGATCCCGGCGGCCATTTGGGAGGGCCCATGAAAGTCCATATCCTTGACGACTGGTTCGACACGTTGCGCCACCTGCCATGTTTTGACAAACTGCGCGACCACGAGGTGACCGTGTGGACCGACCATGAACCGGACCCGAACCGGCTTGCCGCGCGGGTTCAAGAGGCCCAGGCGCTGGTGCTCTTTCGCGAGCGCACGCAAATCAACGCATCCCTCCTGAGCCAACTTCCAAATCTGAAACTGATAAGCCAACGCAGCGTCTATCCTCATGTGGATGTGCCCGCGTGCAACGACGGCGGCGTGCTGCTGTGCTCAAACATGCACTCAGATACGCCCTCATATGCGGCCGCTGAGCACACGCTGGCCCTGATCCTTGCAAGCTACCGTCAAATCCCTGAGCAAGTGGCGTCGATCCGCGCGGGCGATTGGCAAATGGGTGTGGGCCGGACCTTGCGTGGCCGAACCTTGGGCCTTTACGGGTATGGACGGATTGCACGCGCGGTTGCGGGCTATGCGCAGGCCTTGGGCATGAAAGTGCAATGGTGGGCCTCAGAGGCGGGCCGCGCGCGGGCCAAAGCGGACGGCGCGACACTGGCACCCAGCCGTGCGGCGTTTTTTGCGGCCAGCGATGTGATCAGCCTGCATGTCCGGCTCAAACCGGACACACGCGGCATCATCACAGCAGATGACTTGGCCAATATGGCCCCCCGCAGCCTGCTGGTGAATACCTCCCGGTCGGGACTGATCGCGCCCAATGTGCTCGAAGCGGAAATCGCCCGAAGCCGTATCTTCGCCGCTGTTGACGTGTTCGATAGCGAGCCGCTGCGCGACAAAAGGCACCCGCTTTTGACCCATCCAAATGTGCTGCCGACGCCCCATATCGGCTATGTCACCGAAGATGAATTTGACCTGCAATTCAGCGATATTTTCGACCAGATCAACGCCTATGCCAAGGGCGCGCCGATCCACATGATCAACCCGCAGGTTTGGTCGTAAAAAACCGCGCCGCAATAGGCGCGCCGAGTATCACCACCACAATGCGCAACACATGATGGGCGATCACAAACGCCACATCCGCCCCCGCAATCAGCGCCAGTATCGCCATCTCTGCCTGACCTCCCGGCGCGAAAGCCAGCAATGTCTCCATCGGTGGGGCCAGCGCCAACAGATGCACCACTTCGACAAAAAACGCGGCCAAGATCAGCAAAATCACGCAAAACCCCAACGCGGCAATCACGTCGCGACGCACTTCCTCGCCGGTGACGCCCGCGTATTTCGTGCCAACCGTCATGCCGATGAAAAATTGCGCGGCCCAGATCGCCTCCACCGGCGGGCGATGCTCCAAAATACCGGCCAGCGCAAAGATGGCCGCGAGGATCATCGGGCCCAAAATGGACGACCCGAACAACCCCACAGCCTTGGCAATTTGCCAGCCCGCCACACCGCAAAACACCATCACCGCCAGTTGCGACAGGGGCAGGGTGGCCGCAGGCACACCCGGCGGTTGGCTCAGGTCAACACCCCAATATCCTTTGAGGATGAACGGCAGCGCCACCACAATAACCATCACACGGGTGGCGTGGATCAAGGACAAGGCGCGCACATCACCGCCCGCCTCCTCGCCAAACAACAGCATATCTTGCAGGCCGCCGGGCATGGCACCGTAATAGCTGGTGGCGAAATCAAACCCCCAAAGCCTCTGAAAATAGGGCACACCGATGAGCCCGATCAGAAACACCATCACCGGCACAAGCATCAGCGTCGTCCACATATCGGCCATGGTCACCACAAGCGCCCATGTGAACGTGGCCCCGACAGCCACCCCCAAAATGGTGCGCATCAGATCATTGACGACCCGCATCCCGCGCATGGGCACCCCCGCCAGAGCCGCCACAAGACAGGCAATGATCGGCCCCAACAACCACGGCAACGGCAAATACAACAGATGAAACACCAGCACGCCAATGGCGGCAATCACATGGGTGACGGCAATCCGCATCATGCGCCCATGACCGATAAACGGTGCCGGAGCGAGGTCTCCAAATGCGCTTCCGCCGCCGCCCCGGCCCCCTCGATGTCGCCCACCGAAATGGCATCAATGATCTGGCTGTGTTGGCGCGCCACGGTCGTGATGCGCTCCGCATCCGCCAATGTGGTCGGCCCCAGCAACAACAACGCATTGTTAATCCCGCGCGCAGATTCCAGCAAAAAACGGTTGCGCGCCGCCAAATAGATAGATCGGTGAAACTGCTGGTTGATGGCCGCCGCTTGCGCGGGGTTTTTGACCGCACGCGCGATCTGCTCGTTGAGCGTGGCCAGCGCATCAACCTCTGCGGCGGCCGCATGCTTTGCCGCCATCTCAGCGGCGGTGCGCTCCAAAACCAACCGCATCTCGTAAAGCTCCACCACTTCCGTGCGGCTCAAACTGCGGATCACAGCCCCGATGCGCGGCCTGTGCTCGATAATATTTTCCGCCTCCAGACGCCGCAACGCCTCACGAATGGGCGTGCGCGACAGGTTGAACCGCTGTGCGACCTCAACCTCGCGCAAGCGATCGCCGGGCTGAAACTCGCCGGTCTCGATGGCCTCCATCAGCTTTGCAAAAGCAAGTCCGCCTTGGGACAGATCAGTCTCATCGCGTGAGGGCATATGGCGGCTTTCAATATTGTATCCAAGCGTATACAAAATCTATAAATTGGAGAATCGCAAATGTCAAAACAGGTCATCATCGTAGGATCGGGCAACGCAGCCCTGTGTGCAGGCATCGCCGCATTGCAAGCCGGGGCAGGGGTGCTGATGCTGGAAAAGGCCGATCAGGCCATGGCAGGGGGCAACACACAATACACCGCAGGTGCGATGCGCTTTGCCTATGACGGGGCGCAAGACCTGCTGCCATTGCTCAAAGACCCCGCCGACCCGCGCCTGAAGACCACCGATTTTGGCGGCTATACCAAGGCCAAATTCGGCGAGGATCTCTTGGCCTTTAACGGCGGGCGTCCACTGTCCGTGGAGCAAGAACGCCTGATTGAAAACTCACTGCCGGCCATGCAATGGCTGGGCGGGCACGGCGTGAAGTTCGAGCCGATTTACAGCCGTCAAAGCTTTGAGAAGGACGGACGCCACGTGTTTTGGGGCGGGCTCACACTTGCCGCTGAAAACGAGGGCACGGGCCTGTTTGAGATGGAGCTGGCCGCGTTTGAGCGTTTGGGCGGCACCATTCGCTATGACAGCGCTGTGACAGAATTGGCCACAAAAGACGGTCGCGTCATTGGCGTGCATGTGGGTGATGAGATGATAGCAGCCGACGCGGTGATACTGGCCTGCGGCGGGTTTGAGGCCAGTGCCAAGATGCGCGCCGACCTGATGGGCGGCAATTGGGAACAGGCCAAAGTGCGCGGCACACCGCATAATACCGGCGACGGTCTGGTGATGGCACATGCTCTGGGCGCGGAACGCTACGGGCTTTACGGCAATTGCCACGCCACGCCCATGGACCTGCATATGGCCGATTTCGGCGGGCTGAATTTGCCCCACGGGGAGCGTAAGAATTACCGCAAAATCTGCTACTTTTTGGGGGTCATGCTCAACGCCGATGGCGACCGGTTTGTCGATGAGGGCGAGAATTTTCGCAACTACACATATGCCCAGTTTGGCAAAGCGGTGCTGGATCAGCCCGGTCATTTTGCGTGGCAGGTCTTTGACGCCAAGGTCGATGATCTGCTCTACGCCGAATACCGCTTCCATGACGCCCATTTTGTGCAGGCCGACACGCTCGAAGAGTTGTGCGCCAAAATGGACGGGGTGGATGCCAATGGGGCGATGGACACGTTGCAGGCCTTTAACGCGGCGGTCGATGCAGGTACCGATTTTGATCCGACAATCCTCGACGGCAAAGGCACACGCGGGCTGGAACTGCCCAAATCAAACTGGGCCCAAATCTTGGACAAACCGCCCTTCAAAGCCTATCCGGTCACAGGCGGCATCACCTTCACCTATGGCGGTTTGAAGGTGAACGATGCGGGCGCTGTGATGCACGCGCAAGGCCACGCCATTGATGGATTATATGCCTGCGGCGAATTGGTGGGCGGGGTGTTTTACGAAGGCTATCCGGGCGGATCAGGGCTGACCTCGGGGGCGGTTTTTGGACAGATTGCAGGCAAAGGTGCGGCCTTGGGCCACTAAAGCGTTTTGCTTTTAACTTAAGACAGAAGACCTCACCTAACGCGTTGAAATCTTTGATTTCAGAAAGCTTTAGGTGAGCCGGGATTTAAAGCAGAACGCCCTAAAGCGTTTTGCTTTTAACTTGAGAGATAAGACCTCAGCTAACGCGTTGAAATCTTTGATTTCAGAAAGCTTTAGGTGAGCCGGTATTTAAAGCAGAACGCCCTAAAGCGCGCCTGAGGCCATCAAACGCTCGACCTCGTCGCGGCTTGGCATAGACGGGGTGGCGCCCGCGCGGGTCACCGAAATACCAGCGGTGGCACAGCCCAAACGAACCGCCTCCACATCGCTCAGGCCAGCGGCCAGCCCGGTGGCCAAACCACCGTTAAACGCATCGCCCGCGCCGGTGGTCTCCACCACCTGACCGGCGTTTACCGCAGGGATCAACCCGTGACCATGCAGATAGGCGCCGCGCTCGCCCATGGTGATAATCGGCGTCTTTACGCCAAGCTTTACAAAGGCTTGCGCGGCGATCTTCGCGTCCTGCTCGGTCTCAACAGCCACACCCGTCAACGCTTGCGTTTCCGTCTCGTTGGGCGTCACATAATCGCATAGCGCCAGCATTCCATCGGGCAATTGGGCGGCGGGAGCAGGGTTGAGAATGGTTGTCACACCCGCACCCCGCGCAATGTCCAACGCCCGCATGGCCGCCTCAATGGGCTGCTCCAGTTGGGTGATAAAGACGCGGGCC
>CAKZTM010000062.1 GCA_937920555.1 uncultured Paracoccaceae bacterium
GGCCTGCACCGCGTAAAGGCGGGCGGCGGATTTCTGGCGGCGTTTGTCGTCTTGTTTGCTCATGGTGCCGTGTGTGCTGGTGATGGCAGCGTTATGCAATGTCAAAATGCTCCGTATCGGGAAGAAACCCGATAGAGCGCCGTTGTGTGGATTTTCCGAAGCGGTTTTTGGCAGCGATCAGGTGCAGTGCGGCCTCAGCCGCCCCGCCGCCTTTGTTCTGGCCTTTGGGATCGGCGCGGACTTGAGCCTGTTTGGCGTTCTCCACGGTCAAGATGCCATTGCCGATGCAAACTCCTTGCAGGCCCAAAAGCGACAATGCCCGCGAGCTGTCATTGCACACTGTATCGTAATGGGTGGTCTCGCCGCGAATGACGCAGCCAAGGGCGACAAAGCCGTCGAACTTATTGCTGTTGGCGGCAATTGAGACTGCCGAGGGAATTTCAAGCGCGCCGGGCACGTCGATGGTCTCGAACGTGGCACCTGCATCGGTGATGGCTTTTTGCGCACCGGTCATCAGGTCGTCGGCAATGTCTTTGTAATAGGGCGCCCGGACAATCAGGAGTTTTGTGCCATCGGGGAGTTTCGGCGTGTCCAATTGGTAATGCGTGTCGGTCTGGGACATCATGCGTCTCCCTTTGGGTCTATGGCGCGGGTGGAGCTGATGGTCAGGCCGTATCCGTCAAGGCCGACCACTTTGGGTTCGGGCGAGTTGGTCACGAGGATCAGTTCGTGGATGCCCAGCGTGGCAAGGATTTGCGCGCCCAGCCCGTATTGCCGGAGCTTTTGCGGCGTCGGGCTGCCGTCAATGTCGAGTTTCATGGACATGTCGCGCAACAAGACCACAACGCCGCGGCCTTCGCGGGCGATCGTGTTCATGGCGTCGCCCAATTGGCTGGCGCGACCCGGGCGCAGGCCCAGCATATCATCAAGCGGGTTGCTGGCATGCATGCGGGTCAAAACCGGCTCGGGCGTGGTGATGTCGCCCATGGTAAGCACAAAATGCTCTACGCTTTCGGTCTCGTCAGAGAAGACCTGAAGGGTCCAGTCGCCGCCAAATTCGGATGTGACTTTGCGGCTTTCGCGCAGTGTCACAAGGCTGTCATTGCGGTTGCGATAGGCGATCAGGTCGGAAATTGTACCGATCTTGAGGCCGTGCAGTTGGGCAAATGCGATCAGATCGGGCAGGCGGGCCATGGTCCCGTCTTCTTTCATAATCTCGCAAATCACACCGGATGGATTGAGCCCGGCCAGTCTGGATATGTCGACGGCGGCCTCCGTGTGGCCAGCGCGGACCAAAACGCCGCCCTCGCGGGCGCGCAGCGGAAATACATGCCCCGGCGTGGCAAGATCGGTGGGGCCTTTGGTCGGATCGATGGCCACCGCCACGGTCAGGGCGCGGTCTTGGGCGGAGATACCCGTGGTCACACCTTCGCGGGCTTCAATAGAGACGGTGAAATTGGTCTCATGGCGCGAGGAGTTGCGCGGCGCCATCAGCGGCAGGTCAAGCGCGTCAATTCTGTCACCCGGCATAGCAAGGCAGATCAGACCCTTGCCGTGGGTGGCCATGAAATTGATCGCATCAGGTGTCGCCATTTGGGCAGGAATGATCAGGTCGCCCTCGTTTTCGCGGTCCTCATGGTCCACAAGGATGAACATCCGGCCATTTCGGGCATCGTCTATGATCTCTTGGACCGAGGAGATCGCGTCAGCGTAGCGGTCGGCATCATTCATCTGCGTTACGTCCTACTTCTTCTCAACCCAAAGCGTTCAGGCGGTCAAATTCGCTCAAGCGTGCCACATAACGGGCGAGGGTGTCGATCTCCAGATTTATCTTTTGGCCTTTTTGCACGCTGTCCCAAGTTGTGACGGCTTTGGTGTGCGGGATCAGGTTGATGCCAAACTGTGTGTCTTCCACATCGTTGACGGTCAGGGAGGTTCCATTGAGCACGACCGAGCCTTTGGAGGCGATGAACCGCGCTAGGTCCAAAGGGGCACCGAAGGTGATGCGGGTGCTGTCGCCGTCATCGCGCAGGGCCAGAATTTCGGCCACACCGTCCACATGGCCGCTGACCAGATGTCCGCCCAGCTCGTCGCCAAGGCGCAGGGCGCGTTCCAGATTAACGCGGGTGCCCTCATTCCAGTCACCCAGATTGGTTTTGGAGAGTGTCTCAGCTGAGTAGTCAACTTCGAACCAGTTTTGCCCCATATCCGTGCCTTTGGCCACCACGGTCAAACAGCAGCCGTCACAGGCAATGGAGGCGCCCATGTCGATGGTTTTGGGATCATAGGTCGTGGCAATGCGGGCGCGTGTGTCGCCGCGCGCCTCGATCTTGGTGACAGTTCCGATGTCGGTGATGATGCCTGTGAACATGAGGGCCGCTCCGCGGTTAGACCAGTGTGGTAGTGTTGGTAGTGATCATCGCGCGGGCCTTCAAGGGAAACTGCGGCGTGTTTGGTGTTTAACTTATGTTAATTTTTGCTACTTTACACTGGCCTATCGTCGCAAAGGACCCCCCACGTGACAAACCGGAATTTCCTGTTTCTCCAAGGCCCTCATGGTCCGTTTTTCTATGAGCTGTCACGATTGTTGATTGCGGCAGGTCATTCGGCCCATCGGATCGGCGTGAACCGGGGCGACGAATATTACTGGAAAGATGCGGCCACATACACGGCTTTTGATGCGCCCATGTCGGATTGGTCGCAGTTTTTGAGCGCCTTTATGGCGGCAAATGAGATTACCGATCTGGTGCTTTACGGGGATACGCGCGCCCTTCACGCGGCGGCCAAGCAAGAGGCGCGGGCCCGCGGCATTCGCATTCACTGCTTCGAGGAGGGCTATTTGCGGCCCTATTGGATCACCTATGAGCGCGACGGGGCCAACGGAAATTCGCAACTGATGGATATGGATCTGGACCAGATCGCAGCGCAGGTAAACCAGCCGGATGCGGCGCAACCCGATGCGCCCGCTCTGTGGGGGGCCATGTGGCACCACACGTTTCTGGGCAGCATTTATCATGCCAATGTGTTGTTTCGAAACGGAAATTACCCCAATTTCAAAAGCCATCGCCGGGAGACGGTGTTGCAGGAATGGCTGCTCCATTGCAAACGGCTTTTGGGCTATCCCTATGAGTTGGCCCAGCGACGTTGGGCCACGCGCAGCCTGTTGCGTCTGGGCGCGCCCTATCATGTGGCTTTATTGCAATTGGCCCATGACGCATCGGTGCAGGATCATTCGTCCATCTCAACCATGCGCGAGTTTATTGAGGTGACAGCCAAAGGGTTCGCCAAAGGCGCGCCTGCGCATCATCAGCTTGTGTTCAAGGCCCATCCTTTGGAGGACGGGCGTGAACCGGTGGGAAAAATCGTGCGTCAGGTGGCGGCGGAATTGGGGGTTTCGGACCGTGTTTGGTTCATTGCCGGTGGCAAGCTGGGCCCGCTTTTGGACCGTGCGCGCACGGCTGTGACGGTGAATTCCACCGCCGGTCAACAGGCGCTTTGGCGTGGGTTGCCGCTCAAGACATTTGGGCGGGCGGTCTATTCGCGGCCCGAATTTGTTTCGGAGCAGCCGTTGCACAAGTTTTTCGCGGCTCCAAAGGCCCCTGATCGCGGAGCCTATCTGATTTACCGGCAGTTTTTGTTGGAGACCAGTCAGGTGATTGGCGGATATTATTCAGCGGCAGGTCGGCGGGCGGCAAAACGGGTTGTGATTGATCTTATGTTGGCTGATTGTGGTATCTATGACGCGGATGGGCGCAAAAAGGTCACGCTTGATGCTAAACTCACGGTTGTATCTGGGTGAAACTTGACCAAAACCTCACTTTTCGACTGTAATCCCATCTAATTCATGTAAAAAGCATCGCGGAAATGACGGTGCTGATATGGGATACAGGCAATGATTTCGCTCTCCAAACGCCATAAGTTGGTGGCAGGTTTTGCTGCTGTTCTGGTTCTTGCGGCCTGCTCTTTACCGCGATCCGGCCCAAGCCGCAGTGAGATTATGGCCGGTGCCCGGCAGGATGCCGGAGTTCACATTCTAGAGGTGACGGACCAAGTGGCTTTGGCGGCCCGGTCGGTCGAATCGCTGGGGTTTGACAGCTCGTTTCTGAATGCGTCAGCGGCGCGTGCGGACCGGATTTCCGCCGGTGACCTGCTGTCCGTCACGGTTTGGGAGAATGTGGATAACGGGCTTTTGGCCTCCGTCGGGCAAAAAGTGACGTTCATCTCCGATATTCAAGTTGATCAAAACGGCCAGATTTTTGTGCCCTATGCGGGCAATCTGAAAGCCTCAGGCAAGACACCTGAGGAGTTGCGCAGGCTGGTCACGCGTAATCTGGAAGGACAAACGCCCGACCCGCAAGTTGAGGTGCGCAGATTGGCCGGCGACGGGGCAACTGTGTCCATTATCGGCGGCATTGCGGGCCAAGGGGTTTACCCGATCGAGCCGTCAACGCGGCGTTTGACTGCGATGCTGGCCAAAGCGGGCGGTGTTGTGATCGAGCCTGACGTGGCGCAGATCAAAATTCAGCGGCAGGGCCGTACCGGGTCCATCTGGTTGCAGGATCTTTACGACAGCCAAATGGCGGATGTGGCCTTGCGGGCCGGTGACCGGATCGTGGTCGAGGAGGATCGGCGCTCGTTCACGGCTTTGGGGGCCACGGGAGGGCAGACGCAGGTTCCGTTCTCTAGCAGGGATTTGAGCGTGATAGAGGCTTTGGCGCAGGTCGGTGGTTTGAACTCTCAACTGGCTGATCCAAAAGGGATTTTTGTGTTCCGCGAAGAGCCGTCTTATGTGGCTAATCGGGTTTTGGGGCGCACGGATATCGTGGCCCCGCAGCGGTTTGCCTATGTGGTTGATCTGACCAAGCCCAACGGCATGTTCGTGGCGCGGGACTTCAACATCCGCGATGGTGACACGATTTATATCACCGAGGCGCCGTTTGTGGGCTGGCAGAAAATTCTGACCGCCACGATTGGTACGGTGAATTTTGCAGGGGCCGCGATCACCACGGCTGAAGCGCTCAACAACTAAATGGCCCCGTCGTCTGGCCGAAAGCTGGGTGTTTATTCTTTAGGGTTTCTCAAAGATCGGCGGCTGCGTCAGGCTTTGGCTGCGGCCGGTTGGGATGTGGTTGCGGGGCCTCTTTCGCGCGATATTGAGGCGGTGGGAATTTGGGGTGCGCGGCCTGTCAGTGCGCGCGGCGTGCGTGCTGCTGGCTTGCGCGGCGTCCCGCTTGTGCATATCGAGGACGCGTTTTTGCGCTCTGTTAAGGCCGGGACGGGCGCACCGGTGATGGGGCTGACCATTGATTGCACCGGAAATTATCTGGATATGGCAGGCCCCAGTGATTTGGAGACTCTGCTGAACCGGCCTGTGACACCGCCTGATGCGGCAGAACTGGCGGTGTTTGACGATTTTTTGCGCTCCGGTCTGTCAAAGTATAATGACCATTGGCGGCCCAGTTCGGAGCTTCCATCCGAGCCTTTTGTATTGGTGGTTGACCAATTGCGCGGCGATGCGTCGATTGCGCTGGGCGGGGCCGGGGCGGACACATTCGCAAGCATGTTGGATGCGGCTATGTCGGAGAACCCAGGCCTGCCGGTTTACATCAAGCGTCACCCGCGCGCGGTGGATGCACCTGAGCGCGGGCATTTTTCCGATCTGCCTGAGGGGGCCCGGTTTCTGGCGGATGGTTTTTCGGTCGCCGATGTGCTGGCGCGTGCGCAGGCGGTCTATTGCGTCACCTCTCAGGTCGGGTTCGAGGCTATTTTACGCGGGCACATTCCGCGGGTTTTTGGCGGTGCGTTTTATGCCGGTTGGGGATTGAGCCGCGATGAGATGGCGTTGCCGCGTCGGGTCACGGCCCACACGCCTGCCGGTTTATTTCAGCGGGTCATGGTCGAATATCCGGTTTGGTTTGATGTTTACGGCGGGGGCGTGGCGGATTTTTCATCCGCCCTACGCGGGCTTGAGGCGCGACGCCGGGCGCATTTCATTAAGGTCCAAACAGGGGTTGCGGTGGGAATGCGGCGCTGGAAACGGCGGTTTGTGACCGGGTTTCTTGGGCCTTGCGGGTTTTGTGATGCGCCCGGTCAGGCAATTGCCAAGGCCGAACGCAAGGATGTGGTGGTTTGGGCGTCGCGGGAACCTTCCGGGCTTGCACAGGCCTGCGCGCGCGCGGAGGTTACGCTTGTGCGGATGGAGGACGGTTTTTTGCGCTCCGTCGGATTGGGTGCGGATCTAACCGAGCCGCTATCGCTTTGCCTTGATGATCTGGGGATTTATTACGATCCGTCCGGCCCGTCGCGTCTGGAGCGTCTGATCGAGGCAAGCCGGGCCTTGTCGCCTGCGCAGCTTGCCCGTGCGCGGGCGGTTCGTCAGCGCGTCGTGAAACTGGGTTTGTCTAAATACAATACCGGTGCGGAGGCACCCGCTGCGCCCAAGGGCGTGCGTGTTTTGTTGGTGCCCGGGCAGGTTGAGGATGACGCGTCGATCCGGTTGGGGACGGGGGAGGTTCGCACCAATTTGGACCTGCTCAAAGTTGCGCGGCGCGACAACCCGGAGGCGTATATTGTCTACAAGCCCCACCCGGATGTGGAGGCGGGGCTGAGGATCGGTGCGGTGCCGGATGATGATCTGGCCGCGCTTTGTGACCAAGTGCTGCGCGGTGTCTCAGCGCAAGCGGCGTTGGACATGGCCGATGAGGTCTGGACCATGACATCGTTGATCGGCTTTGAGGCGTTGATGCGCGACAAGCAGGTGGTGTGTTTTGGCCAGCCTTTTTATGCCGGTTGGGGCCTGACGAAAGATCGCGCCGCCTCTTTGGAGCGTCGGGCGGCGGGTGTCAGCCTTGACGCTTTGGTTCATGCCACGTTGATCGATTATCCGGTCTACCGCGATCCGCTAAGCGGTTTGGCCTGTCCGGTCGAGGTCGTCATAGAGCGTTTGGCGTCTGGCGCGCCCAAATCGTCGCTGTCCAACCGGGTGCTTGCGGCATTTCAGGGCTTTTTTGCAGGCCAGTCGCGGCTTTGGCGTTAGAGCGTTCCGCTTTAAACCCGGCTCCACCTAAAGCTATCTGAAATCAAGTTTTCAACGCGTTAGGTGATGTCTTATGTCTGACGTTGAAAGCAAAACCCTTTAGGTCGGTGTCCAGACGGTCATGATGTCCGCGCCGATCTGTTCTTGGTGGACCAGACCGAATTGGGGCGCGTCTTTTAGCGCGGCCAATCTCAGAGCGGCCACAGCACTTAGGCCGTCTGCACCGATCATTTTGCCTGCGTTGAACACGATCAGTTCATCGACCAAATTAGCCCGCAGCAGGCTTGCGGCCAACGTGCCGCCGCCTTCGCACAGAATGCGGGTCAGGCCCTTTTGCGCCAGAGTTGTCATGGCCTGATGCAGATCAATGCAGCCCTTGGGGGCAGGGACGGGCAGAAGATCACATCCTGCATCGCTCAGGGCGCTGTTTTGAGTGCCGTCGCGATGGATGATCCAAGTTGGGATGGCGCGGGCGGTTTTGACCACACGGGCGTCCTTGGAGATGCGAAGTTTGCTGTCCAACACAACCCGGACCGGGTTGATGAGCCGCCCCATGTCGCGAATGTCGAGCATCGGGTCATCGGCCTCGACCGTGCCGCGCCCGACCATGACGGCGTCATGGGTGGCCCGCATCATATGGACGCGGCGGCGTGCGGCCGGGCCGGTGATCCATCTGCTTTCGCCGGTACTCGTGGCGATTTTGCCGTCCAGTGTGGTGGCGATTTTTAGAGAGATGCGCGGTCTGGCTTTGGTGATCACCGATGTAAAGCCCGCGTTGAGTGCGGCGGCCTCTTGGGTGCAAATGCCATTTTGAACCGCGATACCGGCTGCTTTGAGTGCGGCCATACCGTCAACCAACGGGTTCGGGTCGCTTTGGGCCACAACAACCTTTGCCACGCCCGCAGCAATCAGCGCATCTGTGCAAGGCGGGGATTTGCCGTGATGAGAGCAAGGCTCCAAGGTCACATAAGCTGTGGCCCCTTTGGCGGCATCACCTGCCTGGGCCAAGGCCACAATTTCCGCATGGGGGCGCCCACCGGCTTGTGTGTGGCCGCGCCCGACCGCGCGCCCGTCTTTGACAATAACGCAACCTACGGACGGGTTCGGCCAAGTTGTTCCAAGACCGCGCTTGGCAAGATTGAGTGCGACCCGCATCCAATCCGTATCGCCGCGCGGCCGCTCCATGGCTTAGGTCTCGTCTTCGCCTGTATCGGGTGGACGCAGCTCGGAGACAAAATCCTCGAAATCATCAGCGGCCTGAAAGTTTTTATAGACGCTGGCAAAGCGCACATAGGCGACCGTGTCGATCCGGGCCAGCGTTTCCATGACAATCTCGCCGATTTTATCAGAGGCCACATCGCTTTCCCCAAGGGATTCCAAGCGCCGCACAATGCCCGAGATCATCTGGTCGATCCGCTCGGGTTCAAGGGGGCGTTTTTGCAAGGCAATGCGGATCGAGCGCTCAAGTTTGTCGCGGTCAAATTCCTCGCGTTTGGCGTTCTTTTTGACCACCACCAGATCGCGCAGTTGTACCCGCTCGTAGGTGGTGAAGCGGCCCGCGCAGGCCGGGCAGTACCGGCGGCGTCTGATAGCTACATGGTCTTCGGCGGGGCGCGAGTCCTTCACCTGTGTGTCGATATTTCCGCAAAACGGGCAACGCATGCCTAATCCCTCGTGTTCGTTTTTTATTTTCTACGATCACTATAGGGGGAACCCAACCGATTGGGTAGAGGCCAGTTGAAGGCACAAGATGTTTTGTGTGGTTTTGACGTCCCAGTCGGGCCCTGCGGGAAATGTTTGGATGGCCTATTGACCTTCCCGTTACTGGAGGCCGTATCTGTGGGCTGAGATAGAGGAGCCGTTGGTGATGGACCACTCAAGCCTTGCGCAAAATGATGCAGTCGTGATGGAGGCCGCCCGTCTTCGCGAGGCTGCGACCGTTCCGGTGGACGGAGCTGTCAAAGACCCTGTTTGCGGCATGACAGTGGCGCTTGACGCGCAAAAGCCCAGTGTCGCCCATAAAGGTGCTGATTATCATTTTTGTGGGCAAAGTTGTGCGGACCGCTTCGAGGGTGATCCTTATTTCTATTTGTCCGGCAACAAGGCCCGCAAAAAGCAGGTGGCGGCCAAGGATGCGCTGTTTACCTGTCCCATGGACCCGGAAATTGTACAGGAGGGGCAAGGCACATGTCCGATCTGCGGTATGGCGTTGGAGCCTATGGACGGCGTCGCGGACGGTCCCAATCATGAGTTGATCGATTTCACCAGACGGCTTTGGGTCAGTCTTTGCGCGGCCATCCCGCTGTTGATTTTGACCATGGGCCCTATGGTTGGCTTGCCCATTCGTGATTGGCTTGGGGAGCGGGTGTCGGTTTTGCTGGAGTTTGCGCTGGCAACGCCCGTGGTTTTATGGGCTGCCTGGCCGTTTTTCCAGCGCGGTTGGACATCGGTGAGGACATGGAACCTCAACATGTGGACGCTGATTATGATCGGGGTCGGGGCGGCTTACGGATATTCTGTGGTGGCCACGTTCCTGCCGCAGCTCTTTCCAGCCGGATTGCAGATGCATGGCGGGCATATACCGGTGTATTTCGAGGCGGCAGTGGTCATCATAGCGTTGGTTTTTGTGGGGCAGGTGCTGGAGTTGCGGGCCCGTGAGCGCACCGGCGACGCCATTCGTGCGCTGTTGGATCTTGCGCCCAAAACCGCGCGCCGGATCACCCCGGAGGGGGATGAATATGACGCGCCTTTGGCCAACATCATTGCCGGTGATCATCTGCGGGTGCGTCCCGGCGAGGCGCTTGCGGTGGATGGTGTGGTGCTCAGCGGGGCAAGTTCGGTAGACGAAAGCATGCTGACCGGTGAGCCCTTGGCGGTCGAAAAAGGCCCCGGTGATCCGGTTACGGGCGGGACGTTGAACAAAAACGGCGCGCTGGTGATTGAGGCGGTGCAGGTCGGCGACGAGACCATGCTGGCGCGGATTGTGGCCATGGTGGCGTCTGCGCAGCGCTCGCGGGCGCCTATCCAGGCACTGGCGGACCGGGTCGCCTCGTATTTCGTGCCGGGTGTTGTGGCGGTGTCTGTGCTGGCGTTTTGCATTTGGCTTTGGGTCGGTCCTGAGCCGTCATTTGCCTTTGCGGTCGTGGCGGCTGTGTCGGTTTTGATCATTGCCTGTCCCTGTGCGCTTGGGCTTGCCACGCCAATGTCGATCATGACCGCAACCGGGCGCGGTGCTCAGGCCGGGGTGTTGATCAAGGACGCGGAGGCATTGGAGCGCTTGTCGAAGGTTGATGTTCTGGTGGTCGACAAAACCGGCACTCTGACCGAGGGCAAGCCCACGCTCACGGATGTGGTTGCGGTCGGTCGGGTGGATGAGGCCCGCATGTTGTCTATGGTGCGCGGATTGGAGGCGGCATCCGAGCATCCGCTGGCGGCTGCAATTGTGGAAGGCATTGCCGCGCGCGACATTGCGGCGGCGGAGGTCTCCGAGTTTGAGGCGGTCACGGGCCAAGGCGTTCGGGGCAGGTCGGGCGGGGTCCAAATTGCGCTGGGAAACGGGGCGATGATGGCGCAATCAGGCGCAGTCGACCCGGCGCTTGAGGCGCAGGCGGAGGCGTGGCGCAGTGCGGCCAAGACGGTCATGTATGTGGCGGTTGATGGCGCAGCTGCCGGGCTGATTGCGGTATCTGACCCGGTCAAGCCCACGACGAAGGCCGCTCTTGGCGCGCTTCATGATGCGGGTTTGCGGGTAATCATGGCCACCGGCGATAATGAGACCACGGCGCGCGCGGTTGCGGCGGATTTGGGCATTGAGGACGTTTGGGCCGGGGTCTTGCCCGAGGACAAAAAGGCGCTGATCGATGATTTGCAGGGCGCCGGGCACAAAGTTGCCATGGCCGGAGATGGTATCAATGATGCGCCTGCTCTGGCGACGGCGGAGGTTGGCATTGCTATGGGGCCGGGGGCGGATGTTGCGGTTGAGAGTGCGGGTGTCACGCTGTTGCACGGTGATCTGAACGGGATTGTACGGGCCAAAAACCTGTCGAATGCGACACTGGCCAATATCAAGCAGAACCTGTTTTTGGCTTTTGCCTATAACAGCATTGGCGTGCCGATTGCAGCGGGGGTTTTATACCCGATCACAGGCGCGCTTTTGTCGCCGATGTTGGCGGCGGCGGCCATGAGCCTGTCGTCGGTTTCGGTGATCAGCAACGCGCTTCGGCTCAAACATATCAATCTGGACTGACCGGGGCGGGTTCAACCGCTTCAGTGATAAAGGCCCGCTCTCCGCCAAGATCGGAAAAGGCCCGCGTGCGGCAGCTAAAGACGATGATTTGCTGGTCGTGGGCGATTTGGGCCAGCATATTGAACATGGTCGAGATGCGCTCGTCATCCGTATGGATCAACGCGTCGTCCAGAATGATCGGCACGTGATTGCCCTGTTGGGCGAACAGTTTTGCGAATGCCAGTCGGGTCAGTATGGCGATTTGCTCAAACGCGCCGCCCGAAAGGGCGTCCAGCTTGTCGGTCACCCCGTTGCGGGTGATCGTGTCGACCAGAAGTTTATCTGCATCGATCTGAAATTCGGCGCCGGCGTGCAATTGGCGCAGTAGCGGCAACAGCTCGTTGCGCACCGGTTCAAAATAGGTCTCCTGCGCGTCGGCGCGGGCAGCCTCTAGATGACTGAGCAGCAATTTGAGCGCTTGTGCGTGGTCAGAGAATTGCGCAGCCCGCTCGGTCGCCCGTTCCAATTGGCCCGTGACCTCGGCCAGTTTTTCCTCAACAGCCGCCTCGGAATGGGCCTCGATAGCGCCGGTAAGGCGTGCGAGTTCCTGCTCTTTTTGGTTGATCTCCTTACGGTCCTGCTCATCGGCTTGGACCGCGCGCTGGTAATTGGCCTGTGCTGCCAAAAGGTCAGGTGCCGCCTCGCGCAGCGCGTTAAGGGCGTCCGCGGCCTTTGATATCGCTTGGGTTTTTTCCGATTTCGATTTGGTCAGGGCTTGCAATGTCGCGGCCTCATCTTTGGGCACGGTCAGCTCTTTGGCATCGGTGCGCAACCGGGCGAGAAGAACCTTCGCTTCTGTGTGCGCGGCCGCACTGGTGCTCAACGCGTTTTGAAGGGCCGGCAATTTATCACGCAGCTCGGTCAGGGTATCGTCCAGCTCTTCGATGGCCTGCTCAATTGCCGTGGAGGGTGGTTCTGCCTGATCCGAGCCCTTGGCCGAGACCGGCGCGGGCTTATCATGAGGGTGGCCGAGTTCATCGCACAAATCGCGCCACTCCGCTTCATGGGCGCCCAGCCCATCAGGGGCCAATGCCCTGATCTGCAAACGGGCTGTTTGCTGGTCTTTCGTGGCCGCTTTACGCGCCTCATAAAGATCGGTCGCTGCGCGAAGGCTGTCCAAGCCCAGCGTTTGAAGCTCTGTGATCAGTTCGGTTTTGAGGGCTTGTGGGTCTTCGATCCCCTGTCCGGCCCCTTCGGCAGGGCGCAGCGCAATGGAGCCGAACCCGGGTAATGACAGGTCCACTGGCTGATCGATCAAATGCGGCGCATTGTTGGGTATGTCCTTGCCCGCGATCTGAGCACTGGCCGTGTCGCCCATGACCGTGAAGCTGGAGAAGTGAATTTTACGGGTCTCAATCGCAATATCGCGCCTGCGCTCCAAATCCGAGAGCCGGTCCAAGACGGGCGTGCTGATTTCAATTCCGTCCAAAACCGTATCGGCCTGAGCCAGTTGTGCCTTTGGGGCTTGCAGTTGCGCGGTTATGTTCGACAGCTCCACCAACCGCTTTCGCCGTGCCGCCTTACGCTCGGAGAGCCGCATTTGGCTCAGCTTTTCACTCTGGGTGCGGCGCAGACCGTCCTTGGCCTTAATCTGAGCTTGGGCCTTGTCCAAGGCGTCTTTTGCCTTGGTCTTTGCCGTCTGCGCGGCGGTCAAAGCGTCGTCGTTTTGCGCAATCTCACGGGCAAGAGCTTCGCGCCGCGTCTGCGCATCGGTGATTGCGTCAATGTCGCGGGTCATCTCGCGTGCGGCATTTTCCAGCAGTTTCAGGTCTTTTTCCGCGTCCTTGATCTTGCGGTCATGCTCGCGGGTGGCGTCGAGGTGTTCTGTGGCCTTGGTGATCGCATCGGTGCGGCTTTGGCGCAGCTCGGGCGCGTGCAGGTCGTTCAAACGCAGTGTTGCCTGCTTTTTTTGCGCCAGATCATGACCGAGAGCCGTGACGGAGGCCGTGAGCTCGGCTTGCACATCTCGCAGAACTTCGGCGCGGTCCTCTGCTTCCTTCCACGGACTGCCCGCCTTTGGTTTGTCTTGCTTGGTGCTCATGGCGTCGAGTTCCTGGCTGCAACGCTGAACGATACTGTCCATGCGCCTGCCGCCCGTCACCGCATCAATTTGGCCGCGCACGCTCGACATGACATCCCGGCGCGCGTCAATATCGCCGGGCCCCGTATCGACCCCGACCGCCCCTTGACGGACCCAAAGCAATCCAAACGGCCCGTTATGTGTGCTCAGGATATTTTGCGCGATCCACTGCTCGGCCTCATCGGCCTGTTTGAGAATGGTGCCATTGGCCTTCGATGTGATCGTGGCAGATGAGCCGGATTTTTTAAGATTGAAGCGTTTTTCGATCACGTAATCTGTGCCGTTCAGCTCGATCTCGGCGCAGATACGCATCGGCCCGCCGGAATAGGGTTGCAACTCCTTCAGCTCTTTTTTACCCGATCCGTGGTCGAAAAATATCAACGCATGAAGCGCATCGAAAAACGTGCTTTTGCCGCTTTCATTTTGCGCCGTCACGGTCGTCAGCCCGTCGCCAAAGGGCCCAAGCGTGGCGGTTTTCCCGGCAAAGCGGCGAATGTTGTGAAGCTGGAGGCGGCGCAGCTTCATTTTTGTTCCTCTTGGGCCAGATGGAACAGATGCGAGAGCGCCATTTGGGCAATGCGTGCGTCATGCTCGGTACGCCCCTCAATTGATGTGGCATCGAAGATGCTGTCCGCGGCCACGCGCAACGCGCCGGTTTGTGCAATCAGGTCCAGATCATCGAGGTTTTGGGCCACGCCAATACCGGTCAGGTCGGCATGGAAAAAGTGAAATTCGTCGGTGACAGCGGCGCAGGCCTCGCGCAAGCGGGCCAGTTCTGACAACCCCAAACGGCCGGTCCCGATCAGACGGATAAGCCTGTGGTCGCGGTTGGAACCGGGCAGTTCCTGCTCCAAAATCTCGCGCGGATCGTGGCCGGGAAAAAAGTCGATCTCAATGCGGTGCCACTGGTATTTGCCAAGCGGCATTTGCGTGATCCGGGGGGGCGTGCCGCGCCCGTCAATGTCCACCAGCAGAACGCCAGCAGCCGGGTGATCTTTGAAACTATCCGCCTCTGCGGCCCCTGCATACCACGCGTGGGAACTGACGGCGCCTTGACCATGCCAATCGCCCAGAGCCAGATAATCCAGATCAGACAGCTTTGCGCGGTCTGGCGGAATGGTCGCCAGAGCGCCGTCATCCGAGGTGAAATCCTTGATGCTGCCATGGGCGAGGCCAATTCTGATGCGGTGGCCCGTGTCGGCATTGTCCATCCATGCGGTCAGGTCATATCCGGGCGATCTGACGGGCGGAGGGGCGGGCAAGATTGCCACGTCCGGTCCAATTTCGATGACCTCTGGTGTCGTGGCCAAGATCACATTGTCGGGCTTATCGCGGGCCAGACGTTCCCAAAGATCGACCGCTGCCAGCGAATCGTGGTTGCCCGGCATCCAGACCCAAGTCACTTGCGGGAAGGCGGCTATCGCATCCAAAGCGCGTTTTACCAGCCGGGAGGGCGGGGCCTCGGCGTCGAAGATGTCGCCCGCGATCACCACGAGATCAGCCTTTTGAGCCACCGCAAGCTCGCCAGTGGCCCGCAGCGCGTCCAGTCGTGCGGCTTTCAAAGCGGCGCGGGTGTCCTCGTCGTATTTTCCAAAAGACTTTCCAAGATGAAAATCTGCTGCATGCACAAAACGCACGGGGGGTGGTCTCCTGAAATCATGTGGTATGACACTGCCCTTAAGGCCCGGTGGTGTAAACGCCGAATGGGTGTTCTTTGGGGGCAGCAACAGCCCGCGCGTTGGTGCCAAGCTGCACAATGTCTATACGGGTGGGCGCATGGGCACGGGCCAATTTGAGCCACGTTCGGGGCCGGGCCGACCCGGTCGTTTAATGTTGAGGATTGGCTGGGGCGGTAGGATTCGAACCTACGATACACGATACCAAAAACCGATGCCTTACCACTTGGCTACGCCCCAGCAATCTCGCAGTGTCATAATCAGACATGGGTCACGCTGCAAGTCTGTTTTTTCGGCTTTGCGACAGTTTTGCGATTGTTGAGTTAAGACAGCGTTACCGGCTGGCTTTTTGAGAGTTTGTCCAGCGCGACCAGATGGGTCAGTAGCGCGTCCATTTGATCCAGCGGGATCATGTTGGGGCCATCGGACGGCGCGCGGTCGGGATCCTGGTGGGTTTCGATGAAAAGCCCCGCCACGCCAATGGCGACAGCGGCGCGGGCCATGACAGGTGCAAACTCCCGTTGGCCGCCCGAGGCTGTGCCCTTGCCGCCCGGTTGGGCCACGCTATGGGTGCAATCCATGATCACCGGATAGCCGGTTTGGGCCATTTGCGGCAGGCTGCGCATATCCGCGATCAGCGTGTTATAGCCAAAACTGGTGCCGCGTTCGGTCAGCAGGATATTGTGATTGCCGGTGGAGGCCACTTTTTCGGCCGTATTTGGCATCTCCCAAGGGGCGAGGAACTGGCCCTTTTTGATATTGATTGACTTTCCGGTGTCGCCGGCTGCCACCAGCAAATCCGTCTGGCGGCACAAAAATGCGGGGATTTGCAGCACATCGACGACTTCGGCCACGATGGCGCATTGATCGGGGGCGTGCACATCTGTGAGCACCGGACAATCGAATTCGGCCCGCACGTCGTCGAGCACCCGCAGCCCTTCTTGAATGCCAAGTCCGCGTTTGCCCGATAGCGAGGTCCGATTGGCTTTATCGTAGGAGCCTTTGAAGATCACGTTGATCCCCAGCCGGTCGCAAATGGCAACCAGATGGCCTGCGATCATAAGCGCGTGGTCGCGGTTTTCCAACTGGCATGGTCCAGCGATCAAGGTCATGGGCAGGGCGTTGGATATCTCCAACGGGCCCACCTGCACCGTGCGAGGCGTTGCCCCATCATAGTTTGTCATTCAGACACTTACCTGCTCTCGAAGAATGGAAACGGTTAGAGAGATCAGGATATAGATGGATGAGAAGATGATAAATGCCAGAATCGTATTTTCCAGTTTTCGCGGATAGGTGGCCACGTCGGGGGCCACTGGGGCCACGCCCAAAGACAGGTAGCGCACCTGTCGGTCCGCCTCAATCTGGGCGTTTATCACCTGCTGAAGTGCGGTTTGCAGCATCAATTGGCGGTTTGCCAGATCGGCCTCGGCAACGGCCAGCTCGCCGGTGACCTTTGCCAGCGACGTTTTGCTGTCGGAGTTTTGTGTCATGCTGGAGCGCAATTCGTTGATCCGCGCGGTCAAACGGTCCAGATCGGCGGTCAGCACGTCGATGCGGGTCTGATTTGGGCGCGCATTGGCGCGCATTTCCGCCAGATCAAGCAGCTTCGATTCCCGCTCCACCTCAAGGGTGTTGATGATCGACATTTGCGCGGAGATTTCAGCCTCCGCCGATAACACACCGCGGGTTTGCTGGAGTTCCAAAACCGTATTTTGCGCCCGCGTCACCGCGTTTTCCGCGTTCTCATAGGCCGCAGAAGCACCGGCCATCTGATCTTGGCGCACCCGTGCCGAGAGCTGATCGACCCGTTCCTCCGAGTAGGAAATCAGCGCGTCGGAGAACCGCTGCGAGGCTTCGGGCGTGGCGGCCACCACGTCCATCCGGATAATGCCTTCGGTCGGATCGAACCCGACTTTCACCCGCTTTTTGTAGAGTTTGAACGCAGCCTCGTCAGAGGCATCGGGCGCAAGCCGTTGGATGTCATCGATACTGTCTTGTTGGAAATGGGATATGAAACCTTCTTCATCGGCCAAGCGGCGCATGGCCTCGCGAGAGGTCAGATAGCCTTGCACCGTTATGCTGTCCTGACTGGTGGCAAAGCCGGTGCCTGCGAACAGCCCGCCCAAACTTCCACCGCCGGCAGCCTCGGATTTCTGGATCACGAATTCTGATTTAGTTTCATACATATCCGAGGCGGTGTTATAGTAATAATGGCCAACCAGAAACGTCGGCAATCCGACGAAAAACACCAACTTGACCAGCAGAAGGGCAAGCCTGCGGCGGCGGCGTTTTACGAGCGCTTTTTGGATGCTTGCGATCTCAAAGGCGCGGGTCGCCTCATCTAGAAACCCGGTATTGTCTTGTTGTGTGGCGACACCGGTTTGCATGGTTTCAGCGGGAAGCTGCACGATGCTTTCATCGGTTTTTTCGGCCTCTGCGGGCAGCATTTCAAGGATCGACTCGTCGGCATTATAGTCGATCCCACGCTCCTTGAGCATGCGGATCGCTTCATGGTCATCTGCCGGTTCCAAGCCCAGACGACGGGCTTTGCGACGCGCGCGGCGCAGCTCCCGGCCGGTGACTTTGACGTCTAGTGCAGGTTCGGACTTAACGGCTTTGGGCGGCGGCGTCGGTTCGACCTGCGCATCGCTCAAAGTGGCGTCCTGCGACGGCTCGCCGGTTTTTCGGATTTTTGCAACTCTGGGTTCAAGCGTCATAATGGTAAAGCTGTTTAGCTTCCTCTAACGTGTTGAATTTATGTAATGTTCCGTCGCGCAACACGGCGGCGGTTGTGCAGTAACGCTCCAATATCTGGGCGGAGTGGGAGACGATGACCACCGTCGAGCGGCTCAGCCGTTCATGCAGAATATTCCCGGCCTTGCGGTTAAATTCGGCGTCAGTGGTGCCGGGCATGCCCTCATCAATCAGGTAGATGTCGAAATCCAGCGCCAAGAGCAACGCAAAGGTGAAACGCGCCTTCATTCCAGAGGAATATGTGGCCACGGGCATCTCAAAATATTCTTTTACATCCGTAAGATAGCGGCAAAACGCCTCCACATAATCGGGGTCCATACCGTATATGCGGGCAATATAGCGGGCGTTCTCCGCAGCGGAGTGCTTGCCCTGAATACCGCCCATGAAGCCAAGCGGGAAGGAGATACGCGAGGTGCGCCGGATTTCCCCTTCATCGGGTTGCTCCAAACCCGCCATCATATTGATAATTGTGGTTTTTCCGGTCCCGTTGGACGCCAAAATGCCCATCGATTGGCCAATATTGATCGTGAAGTCAGCCCGATCAAGGATGACTTTTCGGGTCTTGCCGGTCCAAAAGGACTTACTGACGTTACGAAACTCGATCATATTCCCATGCCTGTTCAGGCCGCTGCGCTTTCAGCTCCATGGTTTTTCGTACCACGGTTTCATTAAGGTATCTTATACACCCGTATTTCACTGTGAAATAAGGTTTTTTTATGGATCATTCGGTCCATCGCGCAAAAATGCCACGATAGTGTTGCGCGCCGATGGGGCCTAAATGCGGTGCATGCCCGCGTTACAAGGCTTGCGCGATGGCGGTTTTAAGCTTTGTCGTAATCTCATCAATATGGGTGTCATCTATAATGAAGGGCGGTGCCAGGAGAATATGGTCCCCATGCTGGCCGTCGATTGTCCCGCCCATCGGATAGCAGATCAACCCCGCCTCGAAGGCGGCGTTTTTAAGTGATTTGTGCAGGGCCCTTGCAGGCGGGAAAGGGTGTTTGGTGTCGCGGTCTTCGACAAACTCAAGGCCAATGAACAGCCCGCGTCCCCGGATATCGCCCACATGGGGATGTTGGCCAAAGGCGTCGTGCAAAGCGGATTGCAGCTTGTCACCCATCTGGGCACAGCGCGTGACAAGCCCGCCATCTGTCAGTTTGGTCAAAACCGCCAAAGCAGCGGCGCATGCGGTGGGGTGGCCCACATAGGTGTGGCCGTGCTGGAAAAAGCCGCTGCCGCCCTCAATCGCCGCAAAAATGGTTGAGGAGCACATCATCGCGCCAATGGGTTGGTATCCTGCGCCCAATCCTTTGGCGACCGCGACGATATCGGGGCTGATCGCGTCATAATCGCAGGCAAAAAGATGGCCCGTGCGCCCCATGCCGCACATCACCTCGTCCAAAATCAACAAAACGCCGTATTGGTCGCAAATTTCCCGGATGCGTTTGAAATACCCCTCAACGGCGGGCACAGCGCCTGCGGTGGCACCCACAACGGGCTCGGCCACGAAGGCAAACACGCTGTCTTTGCCGAGCCGCAAAATCTCGGTCTCTAGCTCATTTGCGACGCGAAGGCCGTAGTCCAAACGAGTCTCTTCCTGTCGGCGTCCGCGATATTCGAAACACGGTGAGATATGGGTGGTCTCGACCATCAATGGCGCAAAAGGTGCCCGTCGCCATGCATTCCCACCAGTGGCCAATGCCCCGAGCGTATTGCCATGATAACTTTGGCGGCGCGCGATCACATGTCTGCGCTCGGGCTGGCCGATCTCTACAAAATACTGCCGGGCGAGCTTGAGGGCGGCCTCCATTGCCTCTGATCCGCCGGAGACAAAATAGACCCGGTCAAGGTCGCCGGGGGCGTGCGCGATCAATTTTTCGGCCAATTGTTCGGCCGGGTCCGAGGTGAAAAAGCTGGTATGGGCAAAGGCCACTTGATCTAGCTGGGCTTTGATGGCGGCGGTCACATCCGCATCGCCGTGGCCCAGACAGGACACAGCCGCACCGCCAGAGCCGTCGAAATATTGCTTGCCGGACCGATCATAGAGATACACGCCTTCGCCGCGAGACACGGTTGGCGGGACAGCTTTTGTATGACGTGGAAAGACGTGAGACACGGTACGGTTCCTTTGAGCGTCAGTATATAGGCAATGACACGTACTACTCTGTCGTTGACCTAAATTGAAACAGATGTGACCCTTTTAGCCATTGAAAAAAGCGTTCGGAGGGGATTTCCGTCTTTGCGGCCATCGTTTTTAGATACATTACCATTCGGCCCAATCTTTCTGCCATGAGACTTTTACAGATGGTAGGATTTGTTCGGTCTGGCCGTGGGCTTTTGGCGACGCCAAGCCCGTAAGATGCCCCTTAATGCGTTGTTTTCACCGTCCAAGCACCACGTGGACGGATCACGATGACTAATGGATCAACCAAGGGAGAGTATGGATGACCAAGAATTTCAAACTGACAGTAGCGGCTTTTGCAGTTGGGGCCGTGATGGCACCGGCGGCGATCGCAGAGGAGTTCATCACAATCGGAACAGGCGGTGTCACCGGTGTGTATTACCCAACCGGGGGCGCGATTTGTCGCCTTGTGAACAAGGGCCGCAAAGAGCACGGCATTCGCTGTTCTGTCGAGAGCACAGGCGGCTCGGTCTACAACATCAACACCATTCGCGAGGGCGAGTTGGAGTTCGGCGTAGCGCAGTCTGACTGGCAGTATCACGCGTTTAACGGCACCTCAAAATTTGAGGATGCGGGCGCGTTCGAGGGGCTTCGGGCAGTGTTTTCCGTACATCCCGAGCCGTTTACGGTTGTGGCGCGTGCTGATGCAGGGATCGCCACGTTTGATGATCTCAAAGGCAAGCGCGTCAATATCGGCAATCCAGGTTCCGGTCAGCGTGGCACCATGGAGGTGTTGTTGGAGGCCAAGGGCTGGACAACCGGCGATTTTGCGTTGGCCACCGAGTTGAAGGCCGCCGAGCAATCTGCAGCACTTTGCGACAACCAGATCGATGCGATGGTCTACACGGTTGGGCATCCATCGGGTTCGATCCAAGAGGCGACAACCGCCTGCGACAGCGTCCTTGTGACCGTCAGCGGGGCTGAGGTCGATGGCCTGATCGACGACAATTCCTTCTACCGGACAGCGACCATTCCCGGCGGCATGTACCGGGGCAATGACAGCGAGACGATGACGTTCGGCGTTGGTGCGACTTTCGTAACCTCGGCGGATGTTTCCGAGGAGGCGGTCTACACGGTCGTGAAATCTGTGATGGAAAACATCGAGGATTTCAAAAAGCTGCACCCTGCTTTTGCCAATCTGGATCCCAAGGATATGGCCACAGCGGGTCTGTCTGCACCGCTGCATGCCGGCGCTGCCAAATACTACAAGGAAGCGGGCTTGATCGAATAAGCCGTAAAAATTGCCGGAGGGGCTTAACCGGTCCCTTCGGCCACGACCTGGAATAAAAACAGTCTAATCTGGACCTCAGGGAGATCACGATCATGGCCGACACGTCACCGGAAAAACGCGGGTTAAGCGAAGAAGAGCTTCAGGAGCTGGTTGCCGCGTCTGATGCGGGTGCGCGTGATCCCGCAGGTTCTGTTGGCACGTTATTGGCCACTGTGGCGGTGGTTTGGTCGCTGTTTCAGGTGCTTCTTGCCTCGCCTTTGGCCAATTATGTTTTGCCCGGCGATGTGATCAACAACTCCCGTCAGGTGCATTTGGCGTTCGCGGTTTTTCTGGCCTTCATGGCCTATCCGGCGTTCAAATCGAGCCCGCGTGCCTATATTCCGGTGGCCGATTGGGTGCTGGGATTGTTGGGCGCGTTTATCGCTTTATATGGTTTCATATTTTACCAAAAGATCGTTGATGCGGGTGGTTTGGCTGATGATGTGGACAAATGGTTCGCGCTGGCTGGCCTTTTGATCCTGTTTGAGGGGGCCCGCCGTGCGCTTGGTCCGGCGATGGCGATTATCGCCACGATCTTTCTGGGCTATGTCTTTTTTGGTGCGTCCGAATGGGTGCCCGATGTGATCCGCTGGAAAGGGGCCTCGCTGAAAAAGGCGATGAGCCATATGTGGATTACCTCCGAGGGTGTCTTTGGGATTGCTCTGGGTGTCTCTACCAAATTCGTGTTCCTGTTCGTACTCTTTGGTGCGCTCTTGGATAAGGCGGGGGCAGGGAACTACTTTATCAAAATGGCGTTCGGTGCGCTGGGTCACCTCAAGGGTGGGCCTGCGAAAGCGGCTGTTGTTGGGTCGGCTGCGACCGGTCTGATCTCTGGCTCCTCGATTGCCAATGTTGTGACCACCGGGACGTTCACCATTCCGCTTATGAAGCGTGTTGGATTTAGCTCAGAGAAGGCGGGCGCGGTTGAGGTTGCCTCATCTGTCAATGGACAGATCATGCCACCGGTAATGGGAGCGGCTGCGTTCTTGATGGTGGAATATGTGGGCATTTCTTACGTGGAGGTGATCACCCACGCGTTCCTGCCCGCCACGATTTCTTACATCGCGCTGGTTTATATCGTGCATTTGGAAGCGGTGAAAAACAATATGCCGACGCTGGGCAACCGGGTTGTCTCCATGGGTAAAACCATTGGCGGGATGGCGGCGTTTTTCGTGGGCTTTGCGGCCCTGTGCTACGGGGTGCAATACCCTGTTGGCTGGGTCGTCTCCGCGTTTCCGGGGATGTCTGGCACGGTCATGTCGATCCTGATTTTCCTGACCTACGTGGCGCTTTTGTGGTTGGCCGCATCGGTCCCGGACCTTGAGCCGGATGATCCCAATGCCAAGGAGGTAGAGCTGCCGGTGGTGGGTGAGATCTACAAATCCGGCCTCTACTTTTTGCTGCCGATCATCGTGCTGGTCTATTTCTTGATGATTGAGCAAAAATCGCCGGGGCTGTCGGCCTTTTGGGCGACCTTGCTGCTATTCGTGATCCTTCTGACCCAACGCCCGCTCAAGGCGATCTTCCGGGGCAATAGCGAGACGATCAATGCTTTCAAATTGGGTGTTGCAGACCTGATCCAAGGTCTGATTGACGGCGCGCGCAACATGATCGGCATTGGTTTGGCCACCGCCACAGCGGGTGTGATTGTGGGTACTGTGACCCTGACCGGAGTGGGTCAGGTTATGGCTGATCTGGTTGAGTTTCTGTCGGGTGGTAATCTGATCTTGATGCTGGTGATGGTAGGGCTTTTGTCTCTTGTCCTTGGTATGGGGCTGCCGACCACAGCGAACTATATTGTGGTGTCGTCGCTGATGGCAGGGGTTGTCGTTGAACTGGGCGCGCAGTCTGGTCTGATCGTGCCACTGATCGCGGTTCATCTTTTCGTCTTTTATTTCGGGATCATGGCCGATGTGACGCCGCCGGTGGGACTTGCGAGTTTTGCTGCTGCCGCCGTATCGGGCGGGGATGCGATTAGAACCGGTTTTGTGGCGTTCTTTTATTCACTGCGCACGGTGGCACTGCCGTTCGTGTTCATCTTCAATACCGACCTTTTGCTGATCGATGTGACATGGGCTCAAGGCATTTTGGTTTTCGTGACCGCGTCAATTGCGATCCTGATCTTTACGGCGGGGACTATGGGTTGGTTTCTGACCAAGAGCCGCATTTACGAGAGTGTGGCGTTAATTTTGATCGCGTTTGCACTCTTCCGGCCCGATTTCGTCATGAACCGGGTTCAGCCTCCGTTTGAAGTGATCGAGCCATCGGGCTTTGTGGAGGCTTTGGGGAGCGCATCGGAAGGCGATGAGTTGCGGATGGTGGTCTCTGGACCTGATTTCGACACTGGCGAGACCAAGGAGACCACATTGGTTCTTCCGGTTGCGGGTGCTGGGTCGGGCGACGCGCGGCTTACCGAATTTGGCCTGTTACTGCTTGAAGAAGACGGTGTGGTGAAAATGGATGAGCCTGCCTTTGGCTCGCCATTTGCCGAGACGTTGCAGAGCTTTGATTTTTACGCCGATGAGCCGGTGCAAATCGCGAGGGTCCAAGCGCCCTCGGATCAAATGCCCAAGGAGCTGGTCTTCATTCCAGCGCTTCTATTCTTGGCCTTGATTGCCTTTTTGCAGCGGGCACGGATGAACCGGCAAGGAGTTCCAGCATGACCAGACCTGTTTTATGTGCGGTTGACGTAAGCAACCCTGATGACGACATCAAAACCATTCAGAGAGCTGCGCAATTGGCGGCTCTGGATGGGGCGCAGCTGGATATGATCGCGGTCGTGCCCGATTACGGGATGAGTTCGGTCGGCAGTTTCTTCAACAAGGACCATCACGACGAAATGATCGCCGAGGCCAAAAGTGAGTTGAACGCGGTTGTGACCCGCGCCCTTGATGAGGCGCAAAACGCCAAAGTCCGCCATATAGTTGCAACTGGCCGGGTCTACGAGGAAGTGTTGAGCCTCGCGGAGACATCAAATGCCGCGCTGATTGTGGTTGGTGCGCGCAAGGTGGATCTCAAAGACTATCTGTTAGGGCCGAATGCAGCGCGGGTTGTGCGCCATGCGGAATGCTCGGTCTATGTGGTGCGCTAAGCGCCAATTCGCGCGCTTGTGCCAGGGATAGGCCGGGTTCGGATTGCCGCCAAACCGCACGCCCCGCATTATGATTTGTGATGGCTCTCTTGCAGCCCGTAGACGGGTGTGTCGATGCCTTCCATACGCGCTTTGATTTGCAGGGACAAAAACTGCGAATAGTGCCGCGACTGGTGCAAATTACCGCCGTGAAACCACAAAGCCTCTTGCTGGGTCGGTTTCCACATATTGCGCTGCTCGCCTTCCCATGGTCCGGGGTCTTTGGGCGTGTCGGAGCCAAGCCCCCAAACCTTGCCCACTTTATCGGCCATGTCCTGATTCACGATATCAGCGACCCACCCGTTCATAGAGGCGTATCCGGTGGCATAGACGATCAAATCTGCGTCCAACTTGGTTCCGTCCTCCAAGACCACGCCGTCCGGTGCAATTTTGGTGACCTGCCCATGGGCCAATTTGATCTTGCCGTCGATGATCAACTGGCTGGCGCCTACATCAATATAATAGCCTGAGCCGCGGCGCAGATATTTCATGAACAAGCCAGAGCCGTCAGCCCCCCAGTCAAGCTGGAAACCGGCTTTTTCCAGCCCTGCATAAAAATCCGCATCCACATCCTTGATCTTGTCGTAAACCGGGATCTGGAATTCATGCAGGATCGCATAAGGCAGAGAGGCAAAGATCATGTCGGCCTTGTTTGTGGTCATGCCGCTGGCCACGGCACGCTCGGAGTAGAGGTCACCCAGACCGATCTCCATCAACGGCTCGGAGCGCACGATATGAGTGGTGGAACGCTGCACCATGGTGACATCGACATCATTCTCCCAAAGGGCCGCACAAATATCATGGGCGGAGTTGTTGGAGCCGATCACCACCGCTTTTTTGCCCTTATAGGCGTCGGGGCCGGGATGTTTGGAGGAGTGGTGCTGGTCGCCCTTAAAGCTGTCCATGCCGGGAAAATCAGGCATATTCGGCTGAGCCGACATGCCGGTGGCAAAGATCAGTTGCTTGGGTTTGAGAACCACCTTCTTGCCGTCGCGGTCCACGGTCACGGTCCATTCTTTGGCGTTCTCGTCGTAACTGGCGCTTTGACAGGTCGAGCGCGTCCAATAGTTCAACTCCATGACTTTGGTGTACATCTCCAACCAATCGCCGAGCTTGTCTTTGGGTGCGAAGACCGGCCAATTGGCTGGAAAGGGCAGGTAGGGCAGGTGGTCGTACCAAACGGGATCATGCAGGCAAAGCGACTTGTAGCGGTTGCGCCAACTGTCGCCGGGGCGGTCGTTTTTCTCGATGATGATGGTTGGCACGCCAAGTTGACGCAGACGTGCGCCCAGCGCGATCCCGCCTTGGCCGCCGCCAATGATCACCGTATAGGGCTGGACCGAATAGCCCAGCTCCTCGGCCTCGCGGTGGCGTTCCTCTTTCCACGTGGGCACATTTTTGGACGCGCCGTGCTTGGCCCCCAATGGGCGTTCAAAGCCCAGCGGTTCTTCATGGCCTTTGAGCTCGGTCATGGAGGTGAGCAGCGTCCAGATTAGCCCGTCGCGCAGACGGATCAAGCCGTAGCCGCGTGATACGGCAGTCTCGAAACTGATCCATGCAGTGGTGATGCCGCCGTCTTGGGTCGCAGGTTCGCCGTCTGCAATGCGCCAATCGGACGGTTTAACGGAAGCCAGCTGTGCCGACAGCATGTCTGCAACGGCGTCCTTGCCCTCCATGGTTTTGATGTTCCATGTGAAGGACACCAAATCGCGCCAAAAGCAATCATCGGTAAACAGATTGGCCGCCGCGGCTGCATCACCTTTTGTCAGGGCGTCATCCAGTTTGCCAAGGACTTGGCCCACCTCCATATCAACGGTGTTATCTAACATATATTCCTCCCAAATCGCAGTTCCGGCCGGAGTTTCACAACGGCTCTTGTGATTTTTACGTAGCGTAAGCGACGTGAAGAGAGTTTGGCAAGCGCGCCGCTCAAACGGTGATCTGTCCGGTTGGGGCGCGGCTTAGCTGCGGATCAATGCCGCCGAGATGATCTGGCGCTGAATATCCGAGGTGCCACCATAGGTGATGCCGCCCAGAGCATCGCGCATGTTGCGGGCAATTTCGGCATCCTCCATATAGCCACGGGCACCGAAATTGCGCATAGCGTCCATGGCGGAGGCCAAATATGCCTCCGAGATATGAAGCTTGGTGGCCGCGGCCCGGGCCATGTCCCAGGCGCCCTGATCTGCCTCCCAAGCGGCACGCCACAACATCAGTTGTGCGGTCTCAAGGCGCAGTTTCATATCAGCCAACCTGTTGCTGACCGATTGATGGGTGTGGATGGGGCCGCCGAACACGTCGCGTGTCTTGGCAAAACTCACGCAGTCATCAAGCATGCGCGCCATCGCACCCACCTGCGAGGTGAAGATAAACCGCCGCTCCCACTCCAAGGAGCGATTGAATATCGCATTGCCCGCTCCGATCTTGCCCAGAACCGCCGTGTCGGGGACGAAACAATCGACAAACTCCAACGCACCAAACGGCAACGTTCTTGTGCCCATTTTTTGGGTCTGGTCCTTGCGGATAAAGCCGTCGCTTGTCGCCTCCACCAGAAATGCGCTGACACCCCATGCACCGTGGTCTGGGTTCACTGTGGCAAACACAAAGGCCAGATCGCAGGCCGGTGCCATGCCGATATAGACTTTTTCGCCGTTCAAAACATAGCCGCCATCCACTTTGGTGGCTCGTGTCGTCAGCGCCATCGCGTCCGAGCCGGAATGGCTTTCGGTCACCGCATGGGCGCAGATCATATCCCCAGAGATCAATTTGGGCAGGATATCCGCCTTTTGCGCCTCGGTGCCAAATTCAAGGATGGGCATTTGCATCGACCATATCTGCGCGCCAAGCCCCAAGGTCAGCCCGCCATCGGGCGCGCCATAGCCGAGCTCTTGCAAGATGTGTACGGTCGTTTGAATGTCATGGCCACCGCCGCCCAGTGCTTTTGGCAGTGCCAGCCCCAAAAGGCCGTAATTGGCGCATGCATCCCACAAAGGACGCCAATCGGCCGTATCAACCGCACCGCGTTTGTCGCGCTGGGCAATGTCAGCGCTCAGCTCCGCTTGTGCAAACTTTCGCGCGTTTTGACCCAATGTGATTGTCTGCTCAGGAAGTGCAAAATCCATCACTTGTCCCCATCCGCGTTCAAAATTGACGACAGTCTGCTGGTCCATGCCATAAGTGCGTCAGCGTCGCGCTGAAGCTCCAGATGCCCAAAGGGAAGCTCTTCGCGCACGGCACCGGGCAGCGCATGTTCCTGCCACGCTGTGAAGGCGCTGCCTGTGTCCGGTGCGGGTGTGGTCATCACGATCGTGCGGCCCTCATAAACAGGTGGGCGGTAATAGGTCAGAATGCGGCGATAGCTGCTGGCCACATAATCCATGCGCGCCTGGTTTTTATCGGAGTTTGGACGCATCTTATTGACCCGGGCAAGGGCCATCCCGGCAATGCCAGCAAGATTTTCCACCCATGGGCCGTGACGCTCAGGGGCGGCATCGGGATCAGCGCCGAGGGGGTTGCGAACATTATAGGACGGATCGAGCAGAAAAAGCGTGTCCACAACCTCGCCCGCCTCGCGCAGCCTATGGGCCAGCTCCAGCGCGATAATCCCACCCAGAGAATAGCCGCCCAGATGGTAGGGCCCGCTGGGCTTGAGGGATTTCAGATGGGCCATGGCCTCATCGGTCAATGTCTCGATCCGGTCGCTGGGATGGATCTCGCCGCCAAAGAAATGCGAAAACAAAAACCCAAGTGGCCTGTTCCTGCCCAATGTGGCGCTGAGATAGGAATACATCCGCAAACTGCCGTGGATCATGAAAAATATCGGCTTTTCACCGTCGTCATTGGTATGGGCCAGATTAGCGTTGGGCGCAGTGTCGCTCAGCGCCTCGGCGCGGCTGTGGAGCAGCGCGGCCAGATCACAGAGCCTTGGATATTCAAAGAGCTCATAAGGGGCGATGTTCAGCCCGGTGTCCTCGGCCTTTAGGGCAACGGCGATGGTTTTGAGACTGTCCCCGCCAAGATCGAAGAAATTGTCGGTGCGCCCAACATGCTCAAGACCCAATATGTCTTGCCAAATGCGGGCGATCTGACCTTCGGTGAAGCCGGTGGCGGCGGGTGCCGTGCTGGCCTGTGTCGATTGAGCCTGCACCAAATCCGCCAAAGCCGCCCCATCTATTTTGCCGTTGGGCAGACGCGGCAACTCTGGTGTGGTGACCAGCGCGGAGGGCACCATATGGGCGGGCAGTTTGGCGGTCAGGGTTGTCTTGAGCGCGCCCAAGTCCAGCGTGTCTGGCGATGCGGCGATAATGGCGGCCAGTTGAGGGGAGCTGCCCGCATGGCGCACAATCACCGCAACGTGAGCGATACCGGTTGCCGTGATGAGTGCGGCTTCCACTTCGCTGGGTTCAACCCGGTGGCCGCGAATTTTGATCTGATCGTCGCGCCGACCCAAAAACACCGTTTGGCCGTCGCTGCGTTTGTAGCCCAGATCACCAGTCTTGTAACTGCGGTTCGGAAAGGCGATTTGCGTGGCAACAGGATCATTGAGATAGCCCTGCGCTGTGCCCGGCCCGCTGGTCACGATCTCGCCGGTGATGCCCATGGGCAGCGCCAGGCCGTCGCGGTCGGTGATCGTCAAACGGGTGCCCTCAGGGGCATGACCAATGGGGGCAGTGGCACCGTCTTGGTGCAGGCCAAGATCACTTGCGGCACACCAAACGGTGGCTTCTGTGGGGCCGTATTCGTTGAAAATTCTGGTGCCGGGAAGGTTGCTGCGATGGGCGTCGATCACGCTGACGCTGACCGCTTCGCCTGCCACAATCACGGTGTCGAGGGATGCCAGCTGCTGCGTTGGGACGGCTTGCAGAAGCGATTGCCACAGACTGGGCAGACACAAGATGTGCGTGATGGCCTCGGCTTGGATGCGCTGGCCCAGCGCGTGGGTATCTTGCGCGCCGTGGGGCGGAGAGATGACCAGTTTTCCGCCCTTGCTCAAGGTCCAGTAAATTCCGACGACAGAGCTGTCAAAGGCAAAGGAGGACATCAGCATGAAAGCCCCCGGTGCTGCCGGATAGGTGGTGTCGCGCGCTTGGGTTGAATAGGCCAGATTGCCGTGGCTGATCATCACGCCTTTTGGCTTGCCCGTCGAGCCGGATGTGAAAATCACATAGGCCAAATCATCCGGTGCAAGGGGCACAGGTCTGTGCCGGGCCGGGTCCGAAATCTCTGCGTCGATCAAGAGGCACGGTATGTCGGTCGCAGGGAGCTTTTGCTGACCTGCCGTTGAGCTGATAATGCATTTGGGCGCGCACGCGGCGATGGTCTGGGTGAGACGCTCGGCGGGATAGTCCAGATCAAGTGGCGTGTAGCAGGCACCGGCGCGCAAAACCGCCATCATGGCCACAACCACCTGAACGGACCTGTCCACGGCGATGGGGATGATATCCCCGCGACCCACGCCGCTGTGTTGTAGCCGTCCTGCAAGCTCGGCTGAGGCTTGATCCAGCTCCCGGTAGCTCATGGAGCGCTCAACGTCTGCAAGCGCGGTCGCATCGGGGGTTTGAGACGCCATCTCCACAATCTGCTGGATCACCGACGTAAAGCCGCCGGGCGCTTGAGGCGCTGGTGGCTCCACCGCCAAGCTCTTGCGAACCACATCGCGCACAGTCTCACCGGGGGCCTTGATCACGGACCTGAGCAAACTCTCAAAATCGCTCAGAATATGGTCGATCAACGCCTCGGTGAGTTTGGCGGGATCATAAATCGCCTCCATCCGCCATTCGGCGCCGGGCAACACAAGGAGCGTCAATGGATAGGTGCTGGAGTTGGACCACGCGATATGGCTGAGCGTGACGCTGCGGTTGGCAGGCGGCAGTTGAGGGAAATCCTCAAACACGAACAGGGCGTCGAAAATTTGCTCACCGCGGGGCAGATCGGTGCAGGCCAAAACCTCGCTCAGGCTGGTATGCTCAAAAGCGCGGCGGGCAATCGCGTCCGCCTCTGCGTCCGCCAAAAACGCCGATATAGTCTGCTCTGGATCGATTTTCAGGCGCACAGGCAGCGTATTGATAAACGCGCCCACAGCCCGGTCAATTCCTGCGATCTGGGCCGGACGGCCAGAATTTGTCTGTCCAAAAATCACATCATCACCACCGCAATACCGGCGTAAGATCAGCGCCCAAATAGCGCCCAAAAGCGTGACCGTGGTGATGCGCTGGGACTTGGCGAAGGCTTTCGCGGCCAAGATCAGATCCGCATCCAGCGGGGCGCTTGTCATCTGGTGGGCCGGTGCGCTTTCGGCGGGCTCAGCTAATTTGAACGGTATGGTGGTGGCGCTGTCGACACCTTGCAGATACGTGGTCCAAAACGCTTTGTCGGGCGCGGTGTCGCGGCCTTTGAGCCAGTTGAGATAATCGCGAAACGAGACGGTTGGTGCGGCCGCATGTGCGCCGTCATAATGCGCCAAAATATCATCAATCAGCAAGCCGGTGGACCAACCATCGGCGATCAGATGATGGGCAGTCCAGATGAATTTATGGGTCTGGGCATCGATGCGGATGAGTGCCGCTCGCATCAAGGGGGCGGCTTTGAGATCGAACCTGGTGTGCCGTTCGTGTTGCACAAAATCCGCTAGATCGGCGTGGGGCGTGGTGGCACCGGTCCAATCGAGAAATGTGAACGGAATTTCGATGGTTTTGCGGATCAGTTGAACCGGCTGGCTGACCCCTTCCCAGATGAAGCAGGCCCGACAGGCATCATGGGCACTCAGCGCGGTTTGGAGGGCGGCGTTGAACCGCGCGGGATCAATCTGCCCGCTCAAAGTGATCGTCATGGCCGCCACATAAGTATCTACCGGGGCCTGACCGCTGACGCATTCAAACAACATCCCGGTTTGCACCGGTGAGAGCGGCAGAATTTCGGCGACATTTTCCACGGCGTTCACGCTCACCGCGTCCCGGACAATTGCTGCGCGATGGCAGCAAGGTCGGAGGCGTCCAGATCAATCAAAGGCTCATTGGGTTTGGTGGTTTGCGGCTCTTGCACAGATGAGAGCGACGCGGCCAGCTCGCGGATCGTTTGATGCTCAAACACTGCGTTTGGGGCCATAGCCAGCCCTTGGTCGGTGCTGTGAATTGCGATCTGGATGGCGGCAATGGAGTCGCCGCCAATGTCATAAAAATTGTCGGTCACACCAATGGCATCGGCGCCCAATATGCTTTGGTAAATCTCGACCAATTGCCGCTCAACCGCGCCAGACGGCGCAATGTGAGAGGTCAGGGCCGCCGTCCGGTGGCTGTCGGGCTTTGGCAATGCATCCGTATCGATTTTGCCGTTTTGGGTCAGAGGCACCGTGTCGAGCACAATGATATGGGCCGGGATCATCGCCGGCAGAAGCCCAGAGGCCACTTGCGCGCGCAACGCAACCGGGTCCAGATCGGTGCCGCTCACATACACCACAAGCTGGGTTTGGGTGGCCTCGGTCAGCAGCGTCTGGTCAAATCCGATCTGAGCCAGAATGTCATGCACCCGCGAGGTGTCGATCTCGTCATCCAGCTCCTCGACCGCGTCCTGACGGGTTTTGTGCCCCATACGCACATCCCAGCTATAGGGAAGCGCATAGTTGTGAAAACCTTCGCGGGTTTTGTGCACATGGATGCCCACGTCATTGATCAGACAATTGGTCGATCGGCCTGTGTCACTGGGACGGGCCCATGCGCCGCGGGCATCCAAAACCCGGTATATCTCCGACACGGAGACATCGACATAGCGGTAAATATCGATGATCTCGATATCCTCAAAGATCGCATCGTCGAAAGTGACCCCCAAATGGCGGGACACGGCATCATCCATCCGGTGATAGGATTTGCGGGCGTCCTGCACGAATTGGTCCAGTTCTTGGGCTGAGGGGGCGCGGTTCGCAAACAAATCCGGCGTCAGGCGGGTCTCAAAGAACTGACCGCGCGACAGACCGGTGACAATCGCCGGGATGCCCTCGGCCCGGGCAGTGTCGAGCGCCAGCGTGTAGATGGTTTTGAAACAGCCCTGACAGACGTTGGAATGTTTGGTCAGGCTCTCCTTGAAAATATCGTTCATCGCGGGCGTGGTCATGAACCGGTGGTCAATGCCCAGATCATCGGTCACACGCCGGATGTTGGCTTTGGCCTCTTCAGAAATGAAGCCATTGTCCAAGGTCAAAGCCAGAATGTTCCGCGTGAGATCCGCGAACCGGTAGAGCGCGTAAGTGCTGTCCTTGCCGCCGCTCAACAGCACGATCGCGTCATAAGTGCCGGTTTTGCGCGCGGGCAGGTTGCTTACGATCTGGCTAAGGTCTTGGGGCGTTTTGAAATAGACCTCCGCGCGGGTCTTATAGCTGTCAAAGTCCCTGCAAATCCCGCAAATCCCGTCTGTACCAATGGTCGTATCAGGGTAGCGCGATGAGATGCCGCACCGGCTGCATGCGGCCTCATCGGTCCGGGTTTGCGGACGCGTGCGCTTATACGCGGTGGCATAGGCCCAAGACACATCTGGCAGGGCGGTAAAGGCCGCTTCAATCTCGGCCGGTTCAATACGCACGCCGTTGATTTTGAGCTGTGTGTCGGCGCGTCCCTGATAGTGGACGGTGCCGTCAGCGGTGGTGCGTGCCAAATCGCCGGTGCGGTAGATCAGCCCGCCCGGCGCGCGCGGATCTTGCTTGAATTTCGCGGCGGTCAGCTCAGGGCGGTTCAAATACCCCTTGGCCAGTCTGCCGCTGATGTAAATCTCGCCGGTGACACCGATGGGAACCGGGTTTAGACCCGCATCCAGAATGTGAATACCGGTATTGTCCGCCGGACGGCCAATGGGTACGGAGGCCGCTTTGTCCTGTGTCGGGTCAAAGCGGTGGACCATGGAGCCGACCACCGCCTCTGTTGGGCCGTACTCGTTCAGTATCTCAAGCTCAGGCGAAATCGTGGAGCGGGCACGCAGGCATTGCGCGGTGGTCAGGTTCTCGCCGCCCAAAACCAAAGTGCGGATGCGCTTTGTGCGCACGCCATGCTCACACAACAGCGACAAATGCGCAGGCGTCAGCTTGACCACATCGACCCGGTCATCCTCAAAGACATTCAGGATCGACAGGTCAGACCCGTGCGCGGCCTCCGGGTAGATGACAACGCGCCCACCGGTTGTCAGCGGCACAAAAATCGAGGTCAGCGTCAGATCAAACCCGATTGAGGAATAAAGCGGGAAGGATTTCGGCCCTTGGGGTCCAAATGTCTGAGCGGCCCAGCGAATGTATTCGCCAAGGTTTTGATGATCGACCAGCACGCCCTTGGGCTCGCCGGTGGAGCCGGAGGTGAAGATCGCGTAGGCCGGTTGATCCGGCGCGATGGGCTTTAGCGCCGCCGTGGCGGCACCGATGTCGCTTCGCGCTAAATCCGCTTCGGTCAGCACAACCTTTGGGCTGGCAATCTTGGTGATCGTTTCAACCCGGCTTGGGGGCGCGTCTGATGGCACAGGCACAAACACGCCGCCCGCTTTGAGCACGCCCAAAATCGCCGCCACCAGATTGAGCGAGCGTTTGGCGTGGATCAACACAGGATCACCGCTGATCACGCCCTTGGCGATCAAATCTGCGGCAAACCGGGCGGCGCGGGCATCAATTGCGCGGTAGCTCAGCGTCTCGCCGTTGCATTCGCACGCAATCGCATCAGGGGTGCGCGCCACATGGGCAGCAAACGCGTCCAGCACGACCGGATATTCGGGTGCGACCGCCGGTCCTACCTGCAAGGCCGCATGAGCCTCATCGCCGCTCATCTCGACCATTGGAACATGGGCGATAACCTGGCCCGGACCCGCCAAAAGCGCATCGATCATCTTTAGAAAATGACCGGGCATGCGGTCGCGCAGTCCCGCATCAAAGACCGCAGCGTTGCAATCCATTTCCACCGTAAATGCACCGGTTGCGTCAAAATCATAGACATGCAGGCGGATATCCTGCCGCGCATCATGGGCACCGGGATGCAGCCATTGGGTCTGGGTCTTTGCACCTGCAAACGTGCCGTAAGAAACCGGAATATAGTTGAGAACCGCATTAAAGCTGGAGGCGGTGGCGGCGTTCGATACCCCCGGCTTGGCGTGGCGCAAAAAGCCCATCGTCTCGGCCATGGTGGCGCTGAAAAGGTCCTCGAATGTGTCCTCGGGCTTGATCTCGAAGCCCAGCGGGAACATCTCGATAAAGAGCCCCATCGTGTCTTTGAGCGCGGGTGTGGCGCGATTGTGAGACGGGGTGCCGATGCTCAGATGACTTTGCCGGGTGACGCGGGACAAAAACCCCGCATAGGCGGTCATCAACAACGCAAAAACCGACAGATCCGGGCTGATGGAGCGAAACGGGGGCGATAGGGCCAGCGCTTTGAGTGCATCAGTCCGGCCTTTTCCAAACGGGATGGTGATGCGGTGTGACGCAGGCACGGACAGGTCGCGCACCTCTCCGTATGGCACAGCGCTGCTCTCAAAACCGGCTGTTTTGGTGCGCCAATATTCTTGCGTCGCCTCCGCCACCGGATGGTCCGCACCGGCGTAATCGGCAAATTGCGGTGGGCGCGCGTTTGGCAAAGGCGCACCGGAGGTCAAGGCGTGATAGCTCTGCGCCACCGCCTTGAACATGAGCCCGCCCGACCATGCGTCCGTGGCGATGTGATGCTGATTGAAAAACCAAACCCAATGCGCTTCGCTGAGCTTGATCAAACACGTGTCAAAGGTGGACTTTGCCAGATCAATCGGACGGGCGGCACGGGTTTTAACCCAATTGCTGGCAGCCTTTTCGGGGTCGGCTTCATCGCTGAAATCCAGCGCAGGCGGGAAAGGCGGAAGCTCGGTCGCCCGTTGCACGGCGTCGGCCCCCTGACCTTCAAAAGCAACACCAAGCGCGTCATGGGTTTCGAAGACATGGGTAAAGGCTTGGGCGAAAGCCGCCGTATCCAGCGCAAGATGCAGATCAAACCGCCACGCCATATTGTAAAGCGGGGCTGCACCGGCAAGGGATTGACCCATCCAGATCAATTTCTGGCTGGGGGTCATCGGAATAGGAGAGGCCGCCGTCATGCTCTGGCGCCAACATAATCCGCGATGGCATTGATGGTGGCGAAATTCTCCAAAATAACGTCCTGCATGGGCACCGGCGCACCGGTCACATCCTCGATATGAGCGACAAGGGACATGACACCAAGACTGTCCACAAGCCCAGACAAGAGCAGCTCCTCATCGGCAGCGATCGCGCGACCTCCCAAGAGCTTGTCGGACACAAAGCGCGTCAGCTCCGCCGGATCGATGGTATGTTTGGGGGTACTCATGCAGTTTTCCTTAACGCTTCACGATTGATCTTGCCGGTCGCGGTGCGTTCAAACGCATCGAGAATTTCGATCTTTGACGGTATATATGGGGCCGGCAGAAGATCGCGCAAATGAGCGCTCAAATCCTCTGGCGTGGTGGTTTGACCGGCCACACAAGTGACAAACGCCTCTAGCGTCAGACCGTCCTTGGCCACTTGAACGGCCACTTCGAACAGGGCCGGATGGGTGGACAAGGCCAGCTCAACCTCGTCGAGCTCAATGCGAAAGCCACGAATTTTCACCTGCCGGTCTTGGCGGCCAAGATATTGCAAACTGCCATCTGGTGCTTGCCGGACCACATCGCCGGTCCGGTAATAGCGCTGCCCATCCAGATGCACAAAAGCATCCGCGTTGAGATCGTCGCGGTTCCAATAACCTTCCATCATTGCGGTGCTGGCAATGAGAAGCTCGCCGGTTTCGGTGATCTTGATCTGCGTGTGATCGCACGGCTGCCCAATGGGCACCGGATCATGCAGCGAATGGGGGGCTGGCGCCAAATGATGGAAAGTGACCTGATTGGCCTCCGCCGGTCCATACGAGTTTGAAAACCGGGCGCCCGGCAGCAAAGTTTGAAGCTGGCGCAAATGCCGGTTTGACATTGGTGCGCCGCCAAAGATGACCCAACGCAGACGTGTCAGGTCACGCTGGTCGATCACACCGTATTCGGCCAGCTGGATCAGGGCAAAGGGCACGGAATACCAAGTGGTCACCTGCGCATCTTCCATCAGTTGAGACAGGCTGGCGGGCAATTTCGTGAGCACCTCGGGGATCATCACAACCGTCGCTCCAACGGAGATGCCGGAGAAGAACTCCAACATTGCCATATCAAAATGCAGCGGGGACTGATTGGCCATCCGGTCTTGATCGGTCAGGCCAAACAAAGCCACCGTCATGTCCATATAGGCAAGGCCGCTGGCATGGGTGTGGACCATCCCTTTGGGCGCACCGGTGGAGCCTGAGGTAAACAGGATATAGGCGTGATCGTCAGGCGTCCGCTCGGGCGCGCGTTCCGGTGCAGGCGCGTCAGTGTCAATGGATGTGCAATCCGCACCCTCCACATCGGCCCCGATAATCTGCCCAAGGCAGGTGGTTTTCGACACAACCTCCTCAAGCCGCGCGGCTTTGGAGGCTTGCGTTACAATCACCGAAATCGAGCAATCTTCCACAATCCCGGCGGTTCGCGCAGAAGGCGCAGCAGCATCCAGCGGCACATAGGCGGCCCCCGATTTCAAAATGCCGTAAACCGCCACGGGCATATCCAGACACTTATCCATAAAGATGCCGACCCGTGACCCCGGACCCACACCCAAATGGGACAACTGCCGCGACAGGCGATCCGATTTGGTCGCCAGATCCGCGTAGCTGAGCCGCTCTTGGCCGATCACAAACGCATCTTTACCGGGCGTCAGATGCGCCCGGTGATCAAGATGTGTGTCCAGATACCGGTCCATTTTAACGGCCTTACCCGACCATCGCGAACAGCTGTTGCTGATATTTCCAGAAGGTTGGCGCTGTGCGCTCAACAATCCAGATACCGGCCATGATAATGATCGCCACCGAGCCCATCTTGAGGGCAAGGAACGGATAGGCGGTCCATGTGCGGATCAGATAGAGGATCGGGAAGAGCACCAGAATGATCGCGATTTGCCCCAGTTCAACACCTATATTGAAGGCCAGAAGGCCGACCACTTTGGCCGATGGCACAAGGCCCAGAGGTTCAAGCACGTTAGCAAAACCAAAGCCGTGGAACAGGCCGAAGATGAACACGATCAAAAGCACCCTGTGATGCCAGATCGGGAACATATTGCCGAAGGCGACCACGGCGATGGAGACCGCAATGATGGCTTCAACGAGCGTCACAGGAAGCGTGACAATCCCCAAAGCGGCCAAGCTGAGCGTGACGGAGTGGGAGACTGTGAAGACGGTCGCAATTTTGACCACATTCCAAAGGCCGTCCCTGAATTCGCTGACAGGTTCCCAAGCGTTGGATTGGCGCATCAGGACGGCGGGCAGCAGGAGCGTGATCAAGAAGAGGACATGGTCAAAGCCGAACCAGATATGCAGAACGCCTTGCCAGACGAACTCGACAAAGATTTTGTGCCAAGGATCGGAAATTGTGCTGAGCGTTTCTGCCCCGCCATCTGCTTTGAAAAACAGAGCGATGTGGGCTTCATTATCCACGACGCCGGTGCGGGTGTTATTCTCGATCACACCGTAGCCGCCGTGGTTTGGAGTGTCCGCGTCAATCAAGGGCTGGTATGCGACCTCAAGCGTTTCTGGCACGCTGGTCAGGCCGTTCACAATAAAGCTGATCTGGCCGAACTGTCCTTGCGGCGTGTCTAAGATGCCAGAGCCATCCGGTGTGATCGTCAAGGCTTGGCCGTCATTTGTTATGCCAAAGCGGGCGTCGAAAAAGTCGAAAATTTCGGGCGTTTTGGCGGTAAACTCGCCTTCAGAAATCTCGCCATCGCCGTTCGCGTCAATCGGCAGCATTCTGTCGATGTCGCTCAGGATTGCCTCAAACCGGCCCGTCAGGCTGTCATCTGTGATCGAGAAAAAGACATAGCTTTCGCCCTGACTGTGCGCGGATGCCGGCGCGGACATAACCAGAATACTCAAAAATGCGGCAAACGCCCCTGCGATTGTTCTTAAATTTTTCACTTGTTTCCCCTCAACACGAGCTAACTCTACATTCATATACGACCCAAACGGGATCTTGGTTTACTATTCTGCGATCTTTGTGTGCAATATACACACCACGAGGGCTTTGTGAGGATTTTTTGCCTTCGAACCGAACACTTAGCGACTACCTTGCCGCATAATTTGGTAGGCTGGTGGTTTACCAAAAGGAATACAAAGGCCATGGACGCGTCGAAGACTATACTTGACCGTGCGGCTTTGTCCGCAACTTTTGTAGAGGCGATTGCAGATCAACGCGTAGGCGAGGTGTCCAAGCAACTACTAAAAGAAAATGGATTATTCGCAGACGCCAAACCCATGGCCGAAGCGGCGGTTGCGGCCTGTGCTGCGATCTCTGAACAGATGGCGGGCGTCCAGGCGGAGGCTGTGACCGCATTGGCCGGGGCAGGGGTCAAAGCGGTGGCTCTGGGGGATCTGGCGAAAAACGGCGAGCTGCAATTTCACAGCGCAAATATCCAAATATCCAGATCTGATTTGGCGGCGGCCCTAACATGTCTGGACCGTATGGGGATTGTGGCGCCCATCACCATGACACCGGCGCGGGTTAAATTTCTGAGCCAAACCGCACAACGCCTGCAACTTGTGCGATTTGACGAAGTGACGACGCGGATTATTCTGGTCTTTGACACCGGTCCGCGTCTCAAACTGCCCAAACCGTTTCGCGCCGGTGTCGTTGATGTGGCACAGATCAAATTGCCAAATGCAATCTGGTGGGCCTACGCGGCGCTCAAGCCGGTGCGGATTTTGAAAGAACGTCTCTTGAGCCGTCGCAGCCCACACCACGAAATTGATTTTCTGGGCACGCCGGTAGGGCTGATTACGCCAGTTTTAGAAAGCCTGTCTTTGGGACCGCAGGATGTGTTGCTTGATCTTGGCTGCGGGGACGGGCGGGTCGTACAACTGGCCGCCGAGATTTTCGGCTGCCGCGCCATCGGTGTGGAGCATAATGCAGAACTGGTCGCGCGGGCCAAGGACAATGCGCGGGCCTCGCCTGCGTCTGATTTGATCGAAATCCGACATGAAGGGGCAGGCATGGCGGCCCTGTCGGAAGCGACGGTTATTTTCATGTTTTTGCCCCTGACACTTTTGGCCGAGCTGATGCCGTCGATCAAGGCGCGGGCCAAACCGGGGACAAAACTGGTGATGCATGAGCAATCCCGCCCAGGTGCGCGGTTCGTCTTTGATGACGCGATCCCGGTTTTTGCCCCTGACGGCATGACCGTTGTGCGGGTGCAGACCGCGCGCCCGTGAGCCTTTACGCAGCCCCGCCATTGCCTTGTCCAATAAAGTCTTGCCCAATAAAAAAGAGCGCCACATTGGGCGCTCTCGTCTTGCGTTTCGATGATGACAGCCTATGGCCTATTTTCGGGATTTGGGTGTCAGATTGGTTGTTAGATAGCTGTTGAGCAGGTTGAGCGTGCTGACAAAAGCTTCCACAGAATATCCGAAAATAAATGACATCAAGTAGATCATCGGACGGTTCATTTCAGTACCGACATTGATAATATTTGTCGGAACAAGCAGCATTGACAACGTTAAGGCGGCCAAACCCGCAAACGCAGTGCGCATCGTTGCGTGCCAAAAACCAAGTGCTGACACGTTGGCGTTTAATACTCGCCACATGCAGTGCACGATCGACCCCAACGCTCCATAAATTATCGGCAGTGCCCACAGATGCACAATCTTCAATTGCTCCTTCAACTCTTCCATCTGCGATCGGACGATAAACCGAGACCGGGTATGAGGCCCGGCAACTACGCGCCCGGCGCTTTCCATTGCAACCTTCTGAAGATTATCGATCAACTCCAGATCGCCGTGAAAGGGAAACCCAAATCCCTTTGTGGCAGCCGCCTGTTGATCCGAACTTGTCAGCTCAATGTCCTTGAATTCAGCTACAGCGGAGGTGTCAGGCGACGGAAGATCGTGCGTGCCTTCCAAGAGCTCTAACGCGTTGGAGCAGGAAATGATGCCACCCACTGTCCAGGTCTGTTCCTCTTGAGGGTAAAGCGCGCAAACTTTATCGATGAAACTGATCTTCAACGCAGTTATTGGGTTCACACTGTTTGCCAAGCCGATCATCCGTACCGGTAAAGTCTGTTCTTCTGAATAATGCAGACTCAACTTAGAAATTCCTTCGAGATAGACCAGTTGCGGTTCCAAATCTGTCCGGTCCGGTTGTTTTTGAGCGTCCAAACCAAAATAATTTGCCAGTTCGACGAGTTTCATCATCTCTGTAAAATGGTCGAATTCCACAAATGCTGCAGCCTTGTTGAGAGTGAAGGTTGTTTGGTTTGACCATCGCGTAAAGTGGAATGCGCCGAGCACAAGGATAATTCCAAAAAGGGCCAAAGCAACACTTGCGCGGACGGAGTTGGTTCGGTTGTGGGGCGAATAGCCGCGTAGAACCATCTGCAAAGTGTAGCCCTCGACGGCTTTTAGCGCGCCATCGTAGGAGTTTTGGAATTCAACGCGTAAGCGTCTGATTTGGCTTTCCGTGACATCGTCAAAGCTGACCACTTTCGAAAAAGGCTGTAAAGCAGCGGCCAGCTTGCTGTTGTCCTGACCCTCAACCCGAAGCAGGTGGTCGCGGAGATGCCGTGCTTCGTTTACAAGCTTTTGAAGACTATCTGAGTGAGACATAGTTATCTCCATCTCTAAGCGCTTCGCGTAAAACTCCAATCAGGTTTCAGACGAAGCGTCTGGAAAAATATTGGTTTTCCCCGGTTTTGAAAATCTTAGATTTCAGTGTTTTCATGAACTAGTCTAGGTGAGGGGATAAATATCTTACTGCGTGACCCCGGTCACCAAAACTCCACCTATTTGGCATGTGCAAGGTTTGCCGGGGGAATTCGGAGTTGCCGACCAGCACCATCCGGAATTGGTAATACACGAACCCTTGCCTTGAGCACTCACGGCGCCGGTCATGACGAGGCTGCATAAAAAAGCGATAAGACAGATCAGCGAATTGGAATGGGTCATGCTTACTCCTTAATCCCGCAATTTCGATTTGAGTTTTGAGTTCGAAGAAGACCAAGTATCTTGGTCTCGTCACAAATTCTAAAGCCTTCGGAGCTTTGCAGGACTGGCCGAACACATAAGTGACATTTGTCACTAACTCTCAAATAAAAAAGAGCGCCACATTGGGCGCTCTCTCTTAACTCTATGACCCTTGCAATTAGCAGGAGTAGTACATGCCAAACTCAACAGGGTGAGGCGTGTGCTCGAAGTTATAGACCTCTTCCCATTTCAGCTCCATGTAGCCTTCGATCTGGTCTTTGGTGAACACGTCGCCCGCAAGAAGGAAGTCCATGTCCGCCTCCAGCTCATTGAGCGCTTCACGCAAGGACGCACAAACCGTTGGGATGCCTGCAAGCTCTTCTGGCGGCAGATCGTAGAGATCCTTGTCAGAGGCTTCACCCGGATCGATCTTGTTCTTGATGCCGTCAAGGCCAGCCATCAGGAGGGCCGCAAAGCACAGGTAAGGGTTTGCTGCCGGATCTGGGAAACGAGCCTCCACGCGCTTGGCTTTTGGTGACTCAGCCCAAGGGATACGCACACAGCCCGAACGGTTACGCGCAGAATAGGCCCGCAGAACCGGTGCCTCAAAGCCCGGGATCAGACGCTTGTAGCTGTTTGTGGATGGGTTGGTGAACGCGTTGAGCGCCTTGGCGTGTTTGAGAATGCCACCAATGAAGTAAAGCGCTTCTTGGGACAGATCCGCGTATTTGTCGCCTGCGAAAAGCGGCTTGCCACCTTTCCAAACGGACATGTTCACATGCATGCCCGTGCCGTTATCACCGGCAATCGGCTTTGGCATGAAGGTTGCGGTCTTGCCGTATGCGTGGGCCACATTGTGGATCACATATTTATACTTTTGCAACTCATCGGCCTGATGGGTGAGCGATCCAAAGATAAGACCCAGCTCGTGCTGACATGAGGCCACCTCGTGGTGGTGCTTGTCCACTTTCATCCCCATGCGCTTCATGGTCGACAGCATCTCGCCGCGAATATCTTGCGCCGCATCGGTGGGGTTCACTGGGAAATAACCGCCCTTAACGCCGGGACGGTGGCCCATATTGCCCATCTCATACTCTGTGTCGGAGTTCCATGACGCGTCGGCCGCATCAACCTCATAAGACACTTTGTTCATGGTGTTGGAGAAACGCACATCATCAAAGAGGAAGAATTCGGCTTCCGGGCCAAAGTAGGATGTGTCGCCAATGCCCGACGCTTTCAAATAAGCCTCCGCCTTTTCAGCGGTGGAGCGTGGGTCGCGGGCGTAAGGCTCACCTGTGTCGGGCTCCACGATGGAGCAATGCAGACAGATCGTCTTTTCTGCATAGAACGGATCAAGATAAACAGATGCAGGATCGGGAATGAGCTTCATGTCGCTCTCGTCGATGGACTTCCAACCGGCAATGGAAGAGCCATCAAACATGAACCCGTCCTCGAAGAAATCCTCATCAACCTGATCAGAGCAAAGGGTCACATGCTGCAACTTGCCCCGAGGGTCTGTAAACCGGATGTCGACATAATCGATGTCGTCATCCTTGATCATTTTTACGATAGATTTAGCGTCACTCATATTGAGCCCCTCACTTTTTGGAACTTGGAATTTAAGATTGGATTGCGGGATTAAAGAGCCTCTGGCCCTTCTTCTCCTGTGCGGATGCGAATGGCCTGGCTGACGTCCGAGACAAATATCTTCCCGTCGCCGATCTTGCCGGTTTTGGCGGCATTCACGATGGCATCTATGGCGGCTTCTGCCTGATCATCGTCGAGAACAACCTCGATTTTGACCTTGGGCAGAAAATCCACGACATATTCGGCGCCGCGGTAAAGCTCGGTATGGCCCTTTTGGCGACCAAAGCCCTTGGCTTCGATCACGGAGAGGCCTTGGATGCCGACCTCCTGCAAAGCCTCTTTAACTTCGTCGAGCTTGAACGGTTTGATGATCGCTTCGATCTTTTTCATATCTGTCTCCCTCATGCGACTTACGCGAAACTGCTGGGTTAAAATCACCCGGACTGTCTAAGTTCAATCAAAACAGTGTGGTTTTGGGCCGGTCCGGGGCGGAGCCGAGATTTTTGCACAAATTTTGAGCAGTGGGTTGGCCTGCCGGCGGCGTAAGTCCGGGCTTGAGGGCCATTGAGGCCCTCGGCACCCGGTCGGAAATCGTCCGATTTCCTCTGATGCGCGGGGCCGGTATCGGGTCGTCTGATTGCATGTCGGAGGCTTTTTCAATTTAATCGTTTGAGTATTTTTGGGGAAATCGAAACGGGTGTCATGACAGAACTTCTGACAGCGGCCCAAATGCGTGCCATTGAGCAAGCCGCTATTGAAAGCGGTGAGGTGACCGGTCTTGAGTTGATGGAGCGGGCCGGTCGGGGCGTTGTGGAGGCGATCTTTGAGGAATGGCCGGAGCTGGCCAAGAGTTCTTACCGCGCCGTGGTGCTTTGTGGACCGGGGAATAATGGTGGTGACGGGTTTGTGGTGGCGCGGCTCTTGAAAGAGTGGGGCTGGGAGGTTGAGGTTTTTCTTTACGGGGATGAGGAGAGGTTGCCTGCGGATGCTGCGGTGAATTGCGCGCGGTGGCGGGAGATGGGGGAGGTTACCAGCTTCGATCATTGCGGTGCATCGCTACCAAAGGCACAAGTCTTTATAGATGCTCTGTTCGGAACTGGGCTGTCTCGCCCAATTGGCGATGAACTTGCCGACTTAGCTGACGTTTTGCTTGACGAACTCGTTGAAGGCGTGAAGGCGGTTTCAGTTGATGTACCATCGGGCTATTGCGCTGACAGTTCAAAGCAGTTGGGTGATCATGTTTTTGAAGGATGTTTGACGGTTACGTTTCACCGACCGAAAATAGGGCACTTCTTAGAGCCTCCTGCGTGGAACGATAAGGTGGTCGTTAAGCAAATTGGTGTGAAGAAGTTTGATCGATTTCGGGATATAGAACTTGTTCAAGTTCTGACTGGTCAGGGTCTTTCGGTCGTTGCAATTGTAGAACTAAGCAAGACGTCGTTTGATCACAAATACGCGCACGGCCACGCGCTGGTTTTGTCCGGTGGGGTTGGGAAGGGTGGTGCGGCAAGGCTCACCGCAAGGGGCGCGCTCAGGATCGGGGCAGGGGTTGTGACCGTTGGATGCCCGCCGTCCGCCCTGATTGAGAATGCGGCCCAGCTCAATGCGATCATGCTCACATCTCTCAAGGATGAGGTGGTTTTGGCGGAGGTTCTGGAAGACACACG
>CAKZTM010000063.1 GCA_937920555.1 uncultured Paracoccaceae bacterium
ATGACAAATTGGCACATTTGGCGTGGTTAAGGCGGCGTTCGGTGAGGGTTTGGTAAGCTTGGTTAATGATGTGTGAAGGGGGAGGGGGCGTGGGGGTTAGTCGCGGGTGTGGTCGCGTGGAGCTTCTTCCAGCTATGGATATTTGGGGAACATTGAAAGGGGTTGGTTGTGTGCCCCGGTCGCTGATGTGGTGGCTTGGCGAGGGGAAGTATTGGTTGAATGGTGGAGTGGTTGCCGCGGAGCATTGAAAGGTGAGGTGGGGGTGTGGCGTCGTCGCGGAGGTGGTGGCTTGGTGATGGGGCGTTTGGGTTGCACGGTAGAGTGGTTGTTGCGGAATTTTGAGAGGTGAGGAGGCGGTGCCCGGTTCGCGGGGGTGGTGGCTTGGCGGCGGTTCTCGGTTTGTCAGTTCATTGGTGGTTTGGCCGGGCGGTAGTCAGACAATTGGGTCGAATAGGGAATGCCATTTTCCCCCAGTCCCGTGGGCAGGTCAGCCACCAGCAAGCCCGCGCCCATGCCCTTGGCGGCCATCGGGTAGCCATCGGGGCCGGAGATCACGCTATGGCCCACATAGTCCAGATCACCCTCGGAGCCCGTATAGTTTGCATATGCAATAGATATGCCGTTTTCCATCGCGCGTCCGGGCACTTGGATCAGGTTCACATTGATATGGGGCATCATATTGGCTGTTGGCGTCAAAATCGCCGCGACCCCTGCGCGGGCCAAAGCGCGCGCGTGTTCGGGAAATTCGATGTCATAGCAAATGGCGAGGCCAAATTTGGTGCCGCCATAGGAGAATGTCACAAGCCCGTCGCCGGGGGAAAACAGTGCGTTCTCGCGCGCGCCCCAAAGTTGCAGTTTGCGGTATTTGGCCAGAGCCTCACCGGTGGCGCTGATCGCATAGGCGGCGTTGTAGACAGCCTTTGTGTCATAGTCCGGCAGGCCGATGGTCAGGGCGCAATCATGGCGTTTGCACATGTCTTGCACCTGCGTCATGACCCTGTCCCATCCCTCCGGTGGGGTGGCTGTCACAGCGTTATAGCCGGGCAAAAACAGCTCCGGCATCACCAGCATATCCGCGTCCGCTAGTGCCGCGTTGGTCAGGGCCAGATCTAGAATGTCAAAGCCCGCCGGGAGATCCCCGGCAGGCGATGGTGTTTGGTAGACCGCGATCCGCATCAGCTGCGCAGGCGGGTCCAGATTTGGTCGTAAACCTCTTGGGTGGCCTGATCGCACACCGCCACAAATGCGCCTGCGCCCGAACCATCACGCGGGTTGTTTTCCGGCATGGTGGCCAGTGCCTCGTCCAGGAATTCCGATACGCCGGTCACGCCTGCTGCGTATTGCGCATAGTTGGTGACGGCGGCGATGTTCTCAGGCTCCAACAGGAAATCCATGAACAAGATGGCATTGGCGCGGTTTGGCGCGTCTTTGAGCAGGACCACATTGTCCATCCAGACCACATAGCCTTCATCGGGATAGGCGTATTCGATATTGGCGCCCTCCGCGCGGGCCTTGGCCGAGAAGCCGTTATAGATCATGCCTGCGGCCGCATCGCCGGAGACCAGCACATCTTTGGCAATATCCGAGCCAAAGGAGGCCCATTTTTCCTTGCCGGTCTGCAACAGCGCATCGAGCGCTTTGAGTTGGTCGCGGTCGTTGGAGCATTGCGGGATGCCAAGATGCAGGGAGGCCAGCGCCATCACTTCGCCTTGGCTGTCGAGCATGTTGATTTTGCCAGCCAGTTCGGCGGGCGGATCAAACAGGATGCTGGTGGTATTGATATCGCCCGCGTACATATCGCGGTTCACCGAGAAGCTGGTTGAGCCCCACTGGTAGGGGATGGAGTGTTTGCGGCCCGGATCGAATGCCACATCGAGCCACTGGGATTCGATATTGCCGAAATTGCTCAATTCGCCCTCGGCGATGGTATCAAGAAGGCCCTCATTGGCCATGATCTGCACCATATAGTCGCCCGGCACGGCCACGTCGTAGGAGCCCAATGTTCCGGCCTTCAGGGAGGCCAGCATCGCCTCGTTGCTGTCATATGTGTCCATGGTGACCTCGACGTTATGCTCGGTCTCGAACTTTTCGATCAGCTCCTGGGGGATATATTCAAACCAGTGGTAGATGGACAGTTTGCCGTCTGCGTTGGCGGCATTGGCGGCCAGAACGAGGGCGGTGGTGCCCAGTATGGATCGCAGTTTCATGATCGTCTCTCCTTGGTTGGTTTTGGGTTTAGGTTTAGGTTTGGGGTGGGGGATTGGCCTCGCCGCGTTTGCCGATGAAATAGGACAGGGTGACGAGGCAAATGGAAAACATCAACAGCAGGGTGGACAGGGCCATGATATTGGGTTTGATCCCTTGTTTGACCGAGCCGAAGATTGCGGTTGGCAGGGTTTCGACGCCGGCCCCTTTGATGAAGTTGGTGATGATGAAGTCATCAAGTGAGATGATGAAGGCCAGCAGGAAGCCCGAGAGGATGCCCGGCCCCATAATCGGCATCAGCACGTAGCGGAATGTGGCCCAGCGGCTGGCATAGAGGTCTTGGGCGGCTTCCTCGAAGCTGGCCTCAATCCCTTGCAGGCGGGCGGAGATCGGCAGGTAGGCGAACGGGATGCAAAACACGATATGGGCCACGAGGATTGAGAGCGTTCCCAGTTTAAAGCCGATGGTGGAGAAGAAGATCAATGTGGCCACGGCGGTGACGATCTCGGGCACCATGATGGGCAGGGAGATCAGCGCGAAGGAGGCGGATTTGCCTTTGAACTGGCCGCCTCTGATCATGCCGATGGCGGCGGCTGTGGCGATGGTGGTGGAGACCGTGGCGGCCATCACGGCGATGCTCAGGGAGTTCCATGCGGCCAGTTTGAACTTTTCGCTATCGGGTCCGGTGAACACATCGACGTACCAGCGCAGCGACACGCCGCCCCAATTGGTGATCGAGGCGCTGTCGTTAAAGCTGTAGATCATCACGATGATCAGCGGCGCATAGAGGATGACCAGGCACGCGCAGGTGACCGCAAAAAAGCCTCGGTAGTGGCGGATGTCAAAGGGCCGGGTCATGTTTGGTCTCGCGATTGGGCGCGGGCGTAGAACATCAGCACAATCAGCACCATGCTCAGCAGGATCATCGAGGCGGCGGCCCCAAAGGGCCAATTGCCCGCATTGCCTTTGAACTGCTCTTCGATCAGCGAGCCGATCATGAAGGTTTTGGCACCCCCCAGAAGGTCGGGGGCCAAAAACGCTCCGAGCGAGGGCACAAAGACCAAAATACATCCCGCGATAATGCCCGGTTTCACAATCGGCAGCACGATACGGCGCAATATGGTCCATTTGGGCGCGTAAAGGTCGGCGGCGGCCTCGGAAAAGGCGAAGTTGTAGCGCTCTACGGAGGCATAAATCGGCAGCACCATAAAGGGCAGGTAGGAGTAAAACAGGCCCAGTTGCACAGCGAAGTTGGTATTGATCAGCTGCAAGGGCGCGTCGATCAGCCCAAGGCCAAGCATCGCCTCGTTCAGCGGGCCATTGTCGCGGATCAGAAATTTCATCGAGACGGTGCGGATCAGCAGGTTCACCCAATAGGGTATGGTCACCAAAAACAGCCAGATGGCGCGGGTTTTGGCCGGGCGGGTGGCAATGAAATAGGCGGTCGGAAAGCCGATCAGCAGGCACAAAACGGTGGCCCCCATGGCTTGGCCGATTGAGCGCAAGAAGATCGAGATATAGGCCCATTCGATCCGGGGCGGGTCGTCGCCAAACAGGCCGCGGTCGAAGATGAATTGATCATATGCGGCCAAAGAGAAGTCCCAGATGACGCCGCCGCGAAACTCTTTGGTCAAAAACGAGTAGATCAGCATCAGCACGACCGGGATCAGCAAAAAGAACCCGATCACCAGCCAGCTTGGCATCAACAGCCAATGGCGCACCGGCGAGAAAGTGGCCGAGATGGTTTTGCCGCTTCCGGTTCCTGCCGCCATCAGTCCACCAAAAACCGGGCAGCGCCGTCAGCGATGCTGACAAAGACCGGATCCCCTGCGGTGAGTTTTGCCCCATCTGTCACGCCGTTTTGCATTCTTACTTTCAGTTCGAGTGATTGGTCCAGATGCACGGTGAACTGGGTGTCGGTGCCCAGATAAACCGCGTCGCCCAATGTGCCTGTGAGGCTTTGGCCCATGGGGGCTGTGGGTGTGACGCTGAGGCTTTCTGGGCGGACCGAGACGATGCCCGCTGCGCCAATTTGCAAGTCTTGGTGGGCCAAGGCGGTGATGGTTTCGCCGTCCGCCAGTTTGCAGGTCACGCGGCGTCCCGACACTTGGGTCACACTGGCGTCGATCAGGTTGGTTTCGCCAATAAAGTCGGCCACAAAGCGGTTGGCGGGGAATTCGTAAATCTCATTGGGGCTGCCGATTTGTTGCAGTTTGCCTGCGGACATGACCGCGATACGGTCGGACATGGACAGGGCTTCTTCTTGGTCATGGGTGACAAAAATGAAGGTGATCCCGGTTTCGCGTTGCAGTGTTTTAAGCTCGCCGCGCATTTGCTGGCGCAGTTTTAGATCGAGCGCTGAGAGCGGCTCATCGAGCAGCAGCACTTTGGGGCGCGGTGCCATAGCGCGGGCCAAGGCCACCCGTTGTTGTTGGCCGCCGGACAATTGGCTGGGTTTGCGGTGGGCAAATTCGCCAAGGCGCACCATGTCGATCATCTCATCCACGCGGCTTGTGATCTCGTCCGTGCTCCAGCCCAGCATTTTGAGGGCGAAGCCGATATTTTGGGCCACATTCATATGCGGGAACAGGGCGTAATTCTGGAACACGGTGTTGACCGGGCGTTTGTCGGGCGGCAGGTTTTCGATCTCTTCGCCGTAGAGGTGGATGGTTCCGGCGCTGGTATCTTCAAACCCTGCGATCAGGCGCAAAAGAGTGGTTTTGCCGCAGCCGGATGGGCCCAGAAGGGTAAAGAACTCGTTGTCGGAAATATCGAAGGTGACGTCGCTGAGCGCTATGAATTTGCCGAAGTCTTTGCGGACTTGTGACAAGGAGATTGCCGGGGTCATTGCAAGCTCTCCACTGGGCGCGGTGCGGGGAATGGGGGAAGTGGGGCGTATTGTTTCATCAATCGCGCGCCAGTTCTGCGATTTCGCGGCGGAAGGGCAGTGCGTCGCCAATATCGGGTTGGTCCAGTTCGCGGGCAAATCGGTGGCCTGCATAGGTGGCCCATGCAATTGGCCCCGGTGCATTGGCGTCGCCGATCAGTTTGACCGATTTGATACCTGCATCCGCCCATTGGTCTTGGCGGTTTTTCAGATCCGTGTAGACGGCGTTGTTTTCAAGGCGCGAGGCCACGATCACGACCGCGTCTGTGTGTTGGTCGCGGGTCAGGTCGGTATAGGTGCAATTGGTGGTGATGTGGTCTTTGCCGATAGCCGTCACGCCCCGGTTGAGTTGGATATCGACGCCCATAAGCGCGAGGCGTTTGTGGATTTCGGCCTGTTCCAGCGTGTTGTTGGTCCAGTCCGACACATAGGCGCATGGCGTGATCAATGTGACGGTGCAGCCGTTTTGGACCAAAAGCTCGGCCAGAACACCGCCCATATAGTAGTGGTCATCGTCGTAGATTGTCACCGCCCCTGAGGGCATACGCCCGGCCATCAGATCATCGGGGGTCAGCACGGTCATATCCGGGTGGATCGGCATCGGGGTCACATGTTGGCGCGACACCCCGTCGGCCCGCCAGTGGGCGCCGGTTGCGATGCAGATATGTTCAAACCCGAACTCAAGGATTTGGGCGGCGTCCAGTTCGGAGTTAAAGTAGGTTTGGACATTGGGTTTTTGCGACAATTGGTATTCGCGGTAGTCCACGACCCGTCCCCATGCGGAGAGGCCCGGCAATGCGCGTTCTTTGGTCACGCGTCCGCCCAAGGTTTGGCCGGCCTCCGCCAGTGCCACGTCATAGCCGCGCTCTGCGCAGGCGCGTGCGGCCTCCAGCCCGGCTGGCCCGGCACCGATGACCAGCACGTTGGAGGAGGGGCCTTTGTCGTTCATGCGTTCGGGGTGCCAGCCTTTGCGCCATTCTTCCATAAAGGTCGGGTTTTGGGTGCAGCGGCTGATTGACATGGTCATGTCGCCGGTGATGCAGATGTTGCAGCCGATGCATTCGCGAATGTCGTCAATGCGGCCCTCTTCGATCTTTTTGGGCAGGAACGGGTCGGCGATGGAGGGCCGGGCGCAGCCGATGAAATCGAGCGTGCCGGAGGTGATTTGGCGGGCCATCACATCGGGGCTGGTGAAGCGGCCCACACCCACGACCGGTTTGGAGGTCAGGGCTTTGATGCCGGTGACCAGATCGAACTGAGCGGCCTCTTCCTTGAACCGCGACGGGCCTGAGCAGTCCTCCCAGGCGCCGTGGGCCAAGTCCCACAGGTCCGGCAGGTCTTTGTGCATTTCGATAAAGTCGCGGACTTCGGAATTGGCAAAGCCCAGGTCGCCGATCATCTCGTCGAGCGACAGGCGCAAGGTCAGCCCCATCGTGTCGCCGACGGCGTTGCGTACGTCCTCTACAACTTCCGCCACAAAGCGGGCGCGGTTTTCCAATGAGCCGCCATATTCATCGCAGCGCTGGTTGGTGGCGGTGGACAAAAAGTGCTGGAAAATCCCGAAGCCATGCGCCCCGTAGAGGCAAATCAGATCGAACCCGGCCAATTTGCAGCGCTTGGCGGCGTTCACGAACCAGCGGCGCAAATCCTTGATGTCCTGTTTGTCGAGCGCGCGGGCCTGCACGGGGTCATTGGTGAAGGTGCGGATCGGCATGGCGGTGGGCGCAAGCGGCACTTCTTTGGTGTATAGATTGGGCCCGTTGATGCCCGAATAGGCCAGCTGGATGCCCGCAAGCGCGCCGTGTTCTTTCATCCGGTCGGCCATTTTGGCGATCATCGGGATATCTTGGTCATCCCACAGGCGCAGCTCGATGAAGGGGGCGATTTCCGAGCTGTGGTGCATTTCGCATTGCTCGGTGAAGATCACCCCCCAGCCGCCTTGGGATTTGATGCCGCGCATTTCCGCCACCGCGGACGGGTCGCGGTAGCCGCCGCCATTGCAATGGGGCACTTGGTAGAACCGGTTTTTGGCCGTCACTGGACCAATGGGCATGGGTTCAAATAGGATGTCGTAGCGGCTGTCTCGGCTCATGTTCATGGTCCCCACCGAAGAAGGCTCGCAAGACCGAGCGCTATGTGGCGGCAAGTTCAGCAAGTTTGAGGTTGTTTGGCAAGGGCTCTGTGCGGCGGCGCTTGTTGGGTCCATACTTGGTGCGGCATAACGATAGCGGGTGTAGATCGGTTCTGGTCCGGCCAATGGAGCGCCAGTTTGAGGCAAGGGAAAATGATCCGGTGAGCACGTTTGAGCATTTGCGCGACCTTATTGCGTTTCCAACCATCAGCAGTGCGCCCAACCGGGCATTGATCGACCATTGTGCGAGGGTGTTGCGCGATTGCGGCGCGTCGGTCGAGATCATCGAGGATGAGACCGGTGCCAAGGCCAATCTTTACGCCACGCTTGGGCCTTTGGACCGGCCCGGTGTGCTGTTGTCCGGGCACACGGATGTGGTGCCGGTGGAGGGGCAAAACTGGAGCCTGCCCGCCTTTGAGGTGACGCGCGCGGATGGCAAGATTTTTGGGCGCGGCACCACGGATATGAAAGGGTTTGTGGCCAGTGTTTTGCACATGGCGCAGGCGGCGGGGCGCTCGGAGTTGCGCGTGCCTTTGCACATTGCGTTGTCATATGACGAGGAGATCGGCTGCGTCGGGGTCCGTTCGCTGATAGAGATGTTGGCCAAAGCGCCGTTTCGGCCACGGTTTTGCATTGTTGGCGAGCCCACATCGATGTCCGTGGCCACCGGTCACAAGGGCAAGACGGCGGCGCGTGTGGAATGCACCGGGCGGGAGGCCCATTCGGCCCTTGCGCCAAGTGGTCTGAATGCGGTGCATTTGGCGGCTGACATGATCGGGGTGATCCGCGACATTCAGCGCGATGTGGCGGGCGGGTCTTTGCGTGATGCGGAGTATGATGTGCCTTACACCACCTTGCATGTGGGGCGGATCAACGGCGGGGTTGCGCTCAATATTGTGCCCAACCGGTGTGTGTTCGAGTTTGAGATCCGAAATTTGGTTGATGATGATCCGGTGGCGCTTTTGGAGCGGGTCCGGGCGGGTGCGGTGCGTGTGCTTGAGCCGCTCCGCCAAGAGTTCCCGGAGGCCGCTATCGAGATTGAGGTTACCAACACCTATCCGCCTTTGAGCACGTCGCCAGATGCGCAGGTGGTGGAGTTTGTCAAATCCCTGACCGGATCAAACAGTGTGATGAAGGTGGCGTTTGGCACGGAAGGCGGGTTGTTTTCGTCGCAATTGGATGTGCCCACGGTGGTGTGTGGGCCGGGGTCGATGGCGCAAGGGCACAAGCCTGACGAGTTCATTGCCGAGGCGCAGTTGGACAAGTGCGATGCGATGCTTGATGCGCTTTTGCAGCGGTTGATCGCGGGGTTTTAGGCGTCCATTAATCGTCGCCGGGCACCCCGTAGGAGGGGGCCTCGCGCGGGTCGATGGCCCTTTGCACATAGGCCTCCAGTTGCGGTTTATAGACGTCCCAAGCGGTGGCGATTGCTTCGATCGGGCAGTTTTCCGTCCAATCACAGCGCAGATCGGCCACCGGCCACGGGACTTTATCGCAAAGTTGCAGCCCTGCGGAGTGGACCGGTCCGGCCTCGCCGCCGGCGGCAAGTCCTGCGCGCATGGCCGCAATCAGCCGGTCGCCCAAATGCCCGGAGGTGGCCAGAAACCCGTCCACGATGGCTTGCGGCACGCCCTCATTGGCCAGCATATTGCCCGCCGAGAGCACATCGGGGCCCGCCGCATCGGTCCAGATGCCAAGCGAGTTGGGGCCCGAATGGATGGCCGTATTGCCGTGTTTGTCAATCGCGAGGACTTGTCTGTATTCGATAAAGCGGCCTTGGTCGCGCACGCCTGCAATGGCTTCTGCCGCCGTCATTCCGCCGCCCATCAGATCAAGCGCGAAGGGTCCGAGAGTGGGGTCGGTGACGTTTTGGCTGGCGACCGCGCCTGTGCCTGCGCGGGTATAGGCGCAGCGGGCGGCCACGGCGGGCGAGGACGAGGAGATGGCGATGCCGAACATGCCGGTTTTTGCGCAGCGTGCGACCAGCGAGAAGGTCATGACGGGATCACGGCGGTGGCGTCAATTTCCACCAGCCATTCGGGCCGGGCCAGCGCTTGCACCACCAACCCGGTGGAGACCGGGTACACGCCTTTGATATATTCGCCCATGGTGCGGTAGACGGCCTCGCGGTGGCGCACATCGGTGATGTAGACCACGACTTTGACCAGATGTTGCATCTCGCCGCCTGCCTCTTGGATCAATTGGCGGATGTTCTGCATCACTTTATGGGTTTGCTCGACCGGGTCGTGGCTGTCGATATTGCGCGCATCATCGAGGTTTTGTGGGCATTGGCCGCGCAGATACACGGTTTTGCCGCCCTCGGTCACCACCGCCTGACACAGATCATTGTCGAGGTTCTGTTCGGGGTAGGTTTGCGCGGTATTGAACTTGCGAATGCGGGTATGGGCCATTGGGCGGTCTGTCCTTTGGTCTAGGGTTGCGCTGACGGGTGATAGTCGCGGTAGGCGCGTTGGATGCAAATCTGGTCGGCCAGATATTTGGCGTCATGCCACACGCCCCAAATGAACGCCGAGCCGCGTCTGGATTGCCATGGCAGGCCCAAAAAGTAGATGCCGGGGGTGGTGGTGACGCCGCGTTGGTGGACCGGTCGGCCTTTGTCGTCGAACACATCCGCGTCTAGCCAGCTGTAATCGACGGTGAAGCCGGTGGCCCAGATGATTGTTGCGATGTCCGCTTGTGCGAGGTCCAGTTGCAGGATCGGGTTTCGCACGCAATCGGGGTCGGGGGCCATGATGCGGGCGTCGGGCTCTTCGGGCAGGTCGAGGCCGTGTTGCGCGATATAGGCATCAGCCTCATCGAGCACGGACAGGTAATTGGCATCCCCATGGGCCACGTTTGCGCCCACATCATCGGCGAAATGCAGCACGCCGTCTTTGAAGTGGTCGGTCATGCCCACCAGCGTCATGCCGCGGGCCGCGTAGCGCCGGAAATCCACCGTTTGGCCGCCATGGGCGCCGCTCACGGAGATGGTCACATGTTCGGTGCCCGGTGTCATGGCGGAGGCGTCCCATTTGCCCAGAACGCCCAGCCACCACACGAAATCGCGGCCCCGGTAGCTGCGCGGTGGGCGATCATGGGGGCCTACGGACAGATAGACCCGGCGGCCTGCGCGCAGCAATTCATCGGCAATCTGGCCACCCGAGGAGCCTGCGCCCACCACCAGCACAGCCCCTTTGGCCAGTTGGTCCGGGTTGCGGTAGGCGGTGGAGTGCATTTGGGCCACGTCCGCGTCCTTTGGGATCACCGGTGGGATGGCCGGGCGTTGAAACGGGCCGGTTGCCGCCACAACATTTGTGGCCTCCACCTGTCCTTGGGATGTTTCGGCCAAAAAGCGGCTGCGTCCGGGCAGTTTGCGGACTTTGGTGACCTCAACGCCGCAGCGGATGGGCGCTTTGATCATAGCCGCGTAGTCTTCGAAATATTCCACCACATTGTGTTTGGAGGGGAAATCATCCGGGCCGTCTTTGGCAAATGTCATGGACGGAAAGCGGTCATGCCATGCGGGGCCATTGGCCTTGAGGCTGTCCCACCTCTCGGTTCGCCAGCGCTCGGCGATCCTTGCGCGTTCCAAGATCAGGTGCGACACGCCTGCGGCGCTGAGATGCTCGCTCATGGCAAGACCGGCCTGCCCGCCACCAACGATCAGAGTGTCCACAGTCTCAACCGGCATTCACCTGTCCTTGCATTGCACCCGCCGGTTTGTTTTGAGGCGGGATCGCGTCGCGCCCAGCCTAGCCAGCGCGGGCGGGACTGCAAGATCGGTTTGTTGGTCTGGGATGTGGTGGTTTATGGGGGGTGTTTGTGCGGCGCCGGGGATACTGACAGGTTTGGTCAGGACGCTTGCCCGAAGAGGGACAAAAAGGGAGAGTGGGGCGCTATGCCAGAGCCGTTCAAGAATTTTTTCAACCCCGACCTGATTGCGCAAATGGGCGGGCATTTGGCGCGGGTCGCGCCGGATTTTGATGCGGCGCGGTTTGTGGCGCTGGCCACGGACGGGTTGGAGCCGTTGGAGCTCAAGGCGCGGTCGGTGCATATTCGGGATGCTTTGGCGGCGGTGTTACCGGCGGATTTTGAGGCCGCCTGTGCGGTGATGGTTGCGGCCCTTCACCCTCAGACCGCGCGCGAGAGCGGCAACGAGATGGACGGGCGCGGGATTGCCGGTTGGGCGGTGATGCCCATGGCCGATTATGTGGCCACGCACGGGCTGGAGGATGTGGCGCTGAGCCTTGGTGTTCTAAGGGAGATGACACAGCGGTTCACGGCGGAGTTTGCCGTGCGGCCGTTCTTTATCGCGGCGGAGGCTCAGACGTTGCGGGTGTTTTCCGATTGGGCGGAGGACGCAAATTTCCATGTGCGCCGGTTGGCCTCGGAAGGGTCGCGGCCGCGTTTGCCATGGGGGTTGCGGTTGCAGTCATTTGTGGCGGACCCTGCACCGCTTTTGCCGATTTTAGAGGCGCTTCGTGATGACGAGCGGGACTATGTGCGCCGGTCGGTGGCCAACAATCTTAATGACATTGCCAAGGATCACCCGGATTTGGTGGCCCGGCTGGCGGGGGATTGGCTGGAAAATGCGTCAAAGGACCGGGTGCGCTTGGTCAAGCATGCCTGCCGGTCTTTGATCAAGGATGGTCATGCGGGGGCTTTGCAGGCGTTGGGTTACGGGCCTGCGCAGGTCGAGGTTCGGGATTTGGCGGTCAAGACGCCTGCGGTGGTTTTGGGCGGTGCGGTGGAGTTTGAGGCGGTCTTGGTCTCGACGGTGGACCGGGAGCAGCCTTTGATTGTTGATTATGTGATCCACTACCGCAAGGCCAATGGCAGCAGTTCGGGTAAGGTTTTCAAATGGAAGGTGATGGCGTTAAAGCCCGGCGCTAACGTGCGGCTTGCAAAGCGCCACGCCATCAAGCCGATTACCACGCGTGTGCATTACCCCGGCGCCCATGCGGTTGAGGTTCAGGTGAACGGGCAAAGTTTCGGGCAGGTCGCGTTTGATCTGGAAATTCCAGGTAAATAAGCGTTCTGGTCGGGGCGATTTTCAATTCTGACGCGAACGGCCAATTCTTCCCCCTTGTTGGTCGGCGGCAGGCTCGCCATATGCCTAACACACAGCGAGGTGCTGTATGAGTACAATCGAAAATGGGGACGTAATGAAGATTATTCTGGCAATTGTTGCAGTGGTTTTAATTGGTGGCGGTGCGTATGTGTTTTTAGGCGGCGACAAGGATATGGCGGCATCTGTAGGTGATGCAGCCAGCACGGTGACTGAGACAGTGACCGAGACTGCCGGAGAGGCAACGGGTGCTGTCGCAGATACCGCAACCGGCGCTGTTGAGGCCGTTACGGATGCAGCCACAGACGCGGCCAGCACGGCGGCTGACGCGGTGAAAGATGCCGCAACAACGGCTGTTGAGGGCGTGGTTTCGGGTACAACCAGTGTTGGTGAAGCTGTTGAGGGTGTCACGGCTGCGGCCAAGGATGCTGCAAGTGATGCGGTATCGGGCGCGACCGAAGCTGCTACGGATGCGGTAAGCGGTGCTGTTGAAGGTGCCACGGATGCGGCAACCGGCGCGGCTGATGCGGCGACTGACGCGGCAGCGGGTGCTGTTGAGGGTGCCACGGATGCGGCAACCGGTGCGGCGGATGCGGCGACTGATGCTGCGACCACCGGTGAGGCTGCAACGGAAGGTGCTGCGACCATCGCCGATCAGGTCAAGGATGCAGCCACCGACGCGGTCAAGGATGCGGCCAAGGATTTGCTGAACAACACGCTTGGCGGCTCGTCCAACTAAGTTTCAGAGGTTAGTAGTGAGTATGGCGGTCCCGGGTGGGGGCCGCCTTTTCTATTTGTGGGGCTCAAATCTGGCGACCCTCAAAAATCCGGCAACCCTTTAAAATCCGGCGACCCTCAAAAGTCGTGGGCGATGCCTTTTTTCTCCCAATCGCCGAAGCGGGTCGGCTCGGGGCCGTCGCGTCCGCCCAGCTCCGCGGGCAATTCCGCGCCTTTATCAGCGGCCTTGCGGGCTTTGGCCTCCTCCAGCGCTCTTTGAGCTGCATCTTTGATGCGTTTTTCGCGGGGTGTGTCGTTGGTCATGGGTTGGGCCTCTTTACTTTCGTCCTAATATGGAGGCACAGGGGGCTGAGACAAGGAGTTTTGAATGAGCGCACCCGGATTAGCAGCAAGGCAGGCGGCGGTATCCCTTTTGACGGGGGTCTTGGCCGATCAGAAGATATTGTCGGAGCTGGTCGATGATCCGGCGGGTGCGTTGAAGGGGTTGCAGCCCTCGGAGCGGGCGCGGGCGCAGTCGATCACCAACGGTGTGTTGCGCAATCTTGATGCTTTGGACGGGGTGATCAACGGGTTGGTCAAAAAGGCGCCGCCCTTGCGGGTGATCCAGATTTTGCGGGTGGCCGCGTGGGAGATGCTGGTGGACGGGGTGCCGTCGCACGCGGCGGTGGATGCGGCTGTGAACGGTGTGAAGGCCGCGCGCAAAGTGGCGTTTTTATCGGGGCTGACCAATGCGGTGTCGCGCAAAATCGCGACGTTGGCCGGCGAGGGGACGTTTTTCGCGGAACCTCAGGTGATGCCCAAGGAGTTGCGCAAGCCCATGCTTGCGGCGTGGGGCAACACGGCTTTGCAGCTTATTGAGCAGGTCCATGCCCTTGAGCCGCCTTTGGATTTGTCCATCAAGGAGCCCATGAATGTGGCCGCCATTGCCCGCCAGCTGGAGGCCGAGCTGCTGCCCACCGGGTCTTTGCGTTTGGCCCGTCGGGGGCAGGTATCCGCTCTTGAGGGTTTTGATCAGGGCCGGTTTTGGGTGCAGGATGCCGCCGCTGCCCTGCCGGTCAAATTGCTGGGGGATGTGAAAGGGTTGCGGGTGTTGGACCTGTGCGCGGCACCGGGGGGCAAAACCATGCAGTTGATTGCCGCCGGTGCGCAGGTAACGGCTCTTGATAGTTCTGAGGGGCGCATGAAGCGGCTCAAGGAGAACCTCAAGCGCACCGGGCTTCACGCGGAGACGATCACTGCCAATGTGCTCAATTGGAAAGCCGAGGCGCCGTACGACGCCATTGTGCTTGATGCGCCTTGTTCGGCCACGGGCACGATCCGGCGGCATCCCGATCTGCCTCATGTGCGCAAGGGTGTGGAGTTAAAGCCGCTTTTGACCCTACAGGCGCGCATGATCGCGCGGGCGTTTGGCTGGCTCAAGCCTGAGGGCCGGTTGCTATATTGCACCTGTTCGCTGTTGCCCGCAGAGGGCGAGGCGCATGTGGAAAAGTTGCTTTCCAAAGGTTTTGCGGTGGACGTGGTGCGCCCGGACGGCGCGGAGGATCACTGGTTCAACGAGACCGGTGCCATGCGGCTACGGCCCGATTACTGGGCCGAGCGTGGAGGAATGGACGGGTTTTTCGCCGCAGTGCTCAAAAAGCCTGCATAAAAGCGGGTGCCCATGGGTCATATGGCGTCTTTTTGCCGGTTTACAGTTTTCCTCAGTGGCGCATGCATATTAAGCGCTGTATACGAAATTACACTTTCTTCGGGGCATTAGACGATCAACATGCGCATGTTTTTCTGGACGATATATGCTTTCTTCGTTCGGATCGGGAGAGCTGTGCGGCGCTGGCGGATCCGGCAAGTGGCGCGTTTCGGGATATTTACCCGCGTTCCCAAAGAGTTCGTGTCCTATCCAGAGCCCAAATCCATCGGCAGTTTTACCCGTGGCCAGCAAATGGCGATCGGGAATTTCCAGTTCTCGGGCTCTTTGATCGAGGCCCCGGATCGGTCGATTTGGGACATTAATCCGCCCGAGCATGTTTTGGACGATTTGCACGAATGCGCGTGGATTGACGACATTGCCGCGATCGGCACTGCTGACGGTCGCAGGCTGTTGCAATCATGGGTTGGCGACTGGATCCAGCGATATGGTGGCGGCAAAGGCCCCGGTTGGCGTCCCGAGATCACCGGGCGGCGTTTGATCCACTGGGTCAGCCATGCGTTGACCATCATGCAGGGCCAAGACCGGAAATTCACGCTTGGGTTTTTGCGTTCCGTGGCCCGGCAGGCGCGGTTTTTGGAGAAGACCTGGCATTATGCGCCTTTGGGTTTGCCGCGCATTCAGGCGCTGGTCGGGCTGGTTTACATCGGGCTCGCGTTTCGCATGCGCGGGTTGCTCAAGCAGTCGGTCAAGCGGCTGGGGGCTGAATGTGAGCGCTGGATTGGTGCCGATGGTTCCATCAACAGCCGGTCGCCTGAAGAGTTGATGGAAGTGTTTGTATTGCTGGTTTGGGCCGCGCGGGTCTTGGAGGAGGCGGAAAAGACGCCCGACCCCCGGCATTTATCGGCCATGCAGCGGATTGCACCGACTTTGCGCACCTTGCGTTTGGGCGACGGGGCTTTGGCGCGGTTCCACGGCGGTGGGCGCGGGATTGAGGGGCAGTTGGATCAGGCTTTGGCGGAAAGCGGTATTCGCGCCCAGCCCATGCGGGAAACGCGGATGGGATATGCCCGCGTGGCGTCGGGGCGGTCGATCATCATTCTGGATGCGGCCCCGCCGGCGACGGGTGCGTCCTCGGACATGGCCCATGCCAGCACTTTGGCTTTCGAGATGTCTGCCGGGCGTCATCCGATCATTTCCAACACCGGGCCGGGGCGGTTTTTCGGCACTGACTGGAAGCGGGCGTCGCGGGCCTCGGCCTGTCATTCAACGCTGGTTCTGGATGACACGTCCTCGGCGATGATCTGGTCGGAGGGATATGCGGGCGACACGTTCGGGGAGCGTTTGCAAGACACGCCTCACAGTGTGACTTTGGACCGGGCCCAAGAGGTCACCGGGGTCTGGGTTTTGGGGTCTCATGACGGTTATGTTCGCGAATATGGTTTGACCCATGACCGGCGCATGTTTTTGAGCCCCAACGGGCGCGAGTTTCGCGGCGAGGACACGCTTTTTGTGCAAGAGCGCGAGCATCAGGATGTTTATCACAATCGTCTGCGGGCGGCGGGTGTGCAGGGCTGGCCTTTCTCTATTCATTTCCATTTGCACCCGGATGTTGCGCCAAGTTTGGACATGGGCGGGCAGGCGGTGTCTGTGGTGTTGAAGTCCGAGGAAATCTGGGTGTTCCGCCAGACCGGCGGCGAGGTGACTTTGGAGGATGCTGTGTTTCTGGACCAGCAGCGGCTGCGGCCCCGCCACACCAAGCAAATTGTTGTCCGCGGGTTTGTGACCGGTGAGCGTGCGCAGGTCACCTGGGCGATGACGCGGGCGCAAGAGGGCAATCGGTATTCCATGGAGCAGGCTTTGGTCGGTGATCTGGAGCCGCTGGTATGATTGAATTTCAAAACTAAGGATATGTGAATGACGGATTTGGTTCCTGTAAAGCGGGCTTTGCTTTCTGTGTCGGATAAGACCGGTTTGGTGGAGTTGGGGCAGGCGCTTTCGGGTATGGGTGTTGAGCTGGTGTCCACTGGCGGGTCTGCCGCTACGTTGCGCGGTGCGGGGTTGGTGGTGCGCGATGTGGCCGAGTTGACCGGTTTTCCCGAGATGATGGACGGGCGGGTCAAGACGCTGCATCCGGCGGTTCACGGCGGCTTATTGGCGCTTCGGGACAACACAGATCACATGGCGGCTATGGACACCCACGGCATTGGCGGCATCGATTTGTTGGTGGTCAATCTTTATCCGTTCGAGGCCACAGTGGCGGCGGGTGCAGGTTATGAGGATTGCATCGAGAATATCGACATTGGCGGGCCTGCGATGATCCGGGCCGGGGCCAAGAACCACGGGTTTGTCAATGTGGTTGTGGATGTGGAAGATTACGCGGCCGTTTTGTCGGAGATGGAGGCAAATGGCGGGGCGACCTCGCTCAGCTTCCGGCAGACCTTGGCGCAGCGGGCCTATGCGCGCACGGCGGCCTATGATGCGGCGGTGTCCACATGGATGGCCGGGGCCATTGGGGCGGATCACCCGCGTCGGCGGGCTGTGGCGGGCAGTTTGGTTCAGGAGATGCGCTACGGCGAGAACCCCCATCAGGCAGCGGCGTTTTACACTGACGGCTCTGGCGGGTTGGCGGCGGCCACCCAAATTCAGGGCAAGGCGCTCAGTTACAACAACATCAACGACACGGACGCGGCTTTGGAGTTGGTGGCGGATCTGGGCTCCGAGCCTGCGGTGGCCATCATCAAGCATGCCAACCCTTGCGGTGTGGCGCGCGGGGCGAGCATGTTGGAGGCCTACACGCGGGCGTTTGATTGCGACCGCACTTCGGCCTTTGGCGGGATCATCGCGCTCAACCAAGAGCTGGACGAGGACACGGCGCGCGCCATCTCGGAGATTTTCACCGAGGTGGTCATTGCGCCGGGTGCCACGGCAGGTGCGCGTGCGGTATTTGAGGCCAAAAAGAACTTGCGGTTATTGCTGGTGGACGCGTTGCCTGACCCGTTACGCGCCGGTGCCATGTGGAAGCAGGTATCGGGCGGATATCTGGTTCAGGACCGCGACAATGGCCAGTTGGGAGATTTGAAGGTGGTCACAAAGCGCGCGCCCACGGACGCGGAGCTGGCCGACATGCAATTGGCGTGGAAAGTGGCCAAACATGTGAAGTCGAACGCGATTATTTACGTCAAGGACGGGGCCACGGTGGGTGTTGGTGCGGGGCAAATGAGCCGCGTGGATTCAACCCGGATCGCGGCGCGAAAGTCCACTGACATGGCCGAGGTTTTGGGCTTGCCCGCGCCGTTGACGCGCGGATCGGTAGTCGCCTCGGACGCGTTTTTCCCGTTCTCTGACGGGCTTTTGACGGCGGCGGAGGCCGGTGCGACTGCGATTATTCAGCCCGGCGGTTCGATGCGCGATGATGAGGTGATCCGGGCCGCAGACGAGGCGGGTCTGGCCATGGTCTTCACCGGCATGCGGCATTTCCGGCACTGATATGGGAAAGCTGGCCCTCACCGCATTGATTGTTTTCGTGGTCGATCAGGTATCGAAATACTGGATTGTCCAAATGCTCGACCTCAAGACGGTCGGGCGCATCGACGTGTGGCCGCCGTTTCTCAATCTGCGTATGGCGTGGAATCAGGGGATCAATTTCGGCATTTTTGACATGGGCGACAACGGGCGCTGGGTGTTGATCGCGATTTCACTGGTGATCGTGGCGGTGGTGATTGTCTGGGCGCGCCGGTCGGCCCGGCCGATGATGTTGATTGCGGCCGGTATCGTGGTGGGCGGCGCTTTGGGCAATGTCATTGACCGGGTGATTTACGGCGCGGTTGCCGATTTCCTGAACATGTCGTGTTGCGGGATCGACAATCCGTTTGCGTTCAACGTGGCGGATGTGGCGATTTTTGCCGGTGCGGGCCTGTTGATCCTGTTTGGTGATGAAAAGACGAGTGACGGCTGACAACTGGCTCGTGACGCGGGCTTTCAGATGGTCTAAGCTGGTTCTCGAATAACGAGATGAAGAAGGCCCGTTCATGCAAAGACATGCGTTGAAGATTGTGGTTATGCTGGCGATTGCCTCTGGTTTGGGTGCCTGCAACAGGGAAACCGGTGGTCGGGCGTTGGGCAATCTTCGGCAATCGGCGGTCGCCCCGGACGAGTTCCTTGTGGTGCCGCAAAAGCCGTTGGAGACCCCCGGCGATCTGGGGGTCTTGCCGGTGCCTGTACCGGGTGCATCCAACCGTGTGGATATTGATGTTGAGGGCGAATTGCTTGCGGCCCTTGGCGGGCGTGTCATGCCGATGGATACGGTGCCTGCCGCTGAGGTGGCACTGGTGCGTGCGGCTCAAAGCAGTGGCGGTGTCACGCCCAATATTCGCGATCTGGTGCGGGCGGAGGATCAGGCGTTCCGCGAGACGCGTGATGGACGTCTGGAGCGGCTGGCCCGAAAGCGCCGGGCGGCTGAAATTTACAATGTCATGTTGCTGAACCCGGTTGCAGAGGCCGCCCGTTTGCGTGCGCTTGGGATCCAGACACCGACGCTCCCGCCGCTTTAGCAGGCGTGATCTGTGGCGCTTATAACGCGCCGTTCACTTTCGTGTATTAGCTGTTGATGGGTGAGGCGCTTGGTTTATGTTCTAACCAAGCTGAGGGGCTGATATGTTGCGCGGCTCGTGCGTCACGGTCGGGCTCAAAACCTAGTTTCGCTTCAGAGGAGACCTCGTTTGCTTCGGATTTTGATCTCATCTTTTTTGTGGTGCGCGGGGCTGGCCTCATGGGCTATGGCCGCAGGCGCGCCGGTGACAACCTACACGCTGGAAAACGGCATGGATATTGTGGTGATCGAGGATCACCGCGCCCCGGTGGTCACACATATGGTGTGGTACAGGGCTGGTGGGGCGGATGAAAAGCCCGGTCAGTCCGGTGTGGCGCATTTTCTGGAGCATCTGATGTTCAAGGGAACTGACGAGATCGGTCCCGGTGAGTTCTCGAAGATTATTGCGGCCAATGGCGGGCGCGACAACGCGTTTACCTCGCATGATTACACCGCGTATTTTCAGCGCATCATTGCCGACCGTTTGGAGTTGGTGATGAAGATGGAATCGGACCGGATGACGGATTTGGTTCTGTCGGAGGATGACATTATCCCAGAGCGCAATGTGGTTCTGGAGGAGCGCAATCAGCGGGTGGAGAACAACCCCGGCGCGCTTTTCTCTGAGCAGCGCAATGCGGCTTTGTTTTTGAACCATCCGTACGGTCGCCCTGTGATCGGTTGGAAGCACGAGGTTGAGAAGCTGGACCGCGAGGACGCGCTTGAGTGGTACAATACTTATTATGCGCCCAATAATGCGATTTTGATCGTCGCGGGCGATGTGGAGCCTGCGGAAGTCAAACGTTTGGCGGATATTTATTACGGGCCGCTGGCGCCGTCGGAAACCTTGCCCGAGCGGGTGCGCCCGTCTGAGCCGCCGCATTTGAGTGCGCGGCGCCTGACATTCCATGATCCGCGTGTGCGCCAGCCTTATGTGATCCGGTCCTATCTTGCGCCTGTGCGCATGGCCGGCAATCAAAAGGAGGCGGCGTCCTTGGCCATTCTTGCGGAATTGTTGGGGGGCAGTGGTATTACGTCCGTGATGGGGCGCAAGCTACAGATTGAGCAGAAGATCGCCATTTCTTCGGGGGCGTTTTACACCGATACGAGCCTTGATCCGCAAAGTTTCGGCATGTTTGTGGTGCCCAGTGACGGGGTGTCTTTGGAGGAGGCCGAGGCGGGGCTGGATGAGGCGATTGCCGCATTCATCGACGAGGGCCCTGATCCTGAGCATCTGGAGCGCATCAAGACCCAAATCCGGGCGGCGGAGATATTCGCGCTCGACAGTCAAGAGCAGTTGGCGCGGCGCTATGGGGCTGCTTTGACCCAAGGTTTGACCGTAGATGATGTGGCCGCCTGGCCTGATGTTCTGGACGCTGTTGGTCCGGAAGATTTGGTGGACGCGGCGCGGTCGGTTTTTGTCAAAAGAAACTCTGTCACCGGTTGGTTGATGGGTGTCGGGGAGAACACGCAATGATCCGTTTCATACTCGCAATATCGATCTGGTTTGGGGCGGCTCCTGCTTTTGCGGACGCCACGGACATTCAGGAGTTCACCACCCCCGGCGGGATTGAGGTGTGGTTGGTCAATGAGCCGTCCATCCCGATTGTGTCGTTGGAAGTGTCGTTCAAGGGTGGCACCAGTCTGGATGTCCCCGGCAAGGAGGGGGCTATCAACCTGATGGCCGGGCTTTTGGAAGAGGGTTCGGGCGATTTGGATGCGACGCAGTTTTTGGAAGCCACGGAGGCTTTGGCGGCCAGTTTTTCCTACCGGGCGTTCCGCGACACTGTGTCCATTGATGCAGAAATGCTCAAGGAGAACGTGTCGGAGGCTTTGGATTTGCTCAGGCTTGCGCTGGTTGAGCCCAGTTTTGATCAGGTTGCCATTGACCGGGTCAAAGGTCAGGTCATGTCGTCTTTGTCACAAGATCGCACGGATCCCGACGAGATTGCCGGTGCCACTTTGCGGGCGTTGAGTTTCCCAGATCACCCCTATGGCACCCGCGATGAGGGCTCTTTGGAGACGGTTGGGCAATTGACCCGCGATGACATTGTAACGGCTCATAAGAATGCGTTGGTGAAGTCGCGCATGTATGTGGGTGTGGTCGGTGACATTACCCAAGATGAGCTTGGGCCTTTGGTCGACCGGTTGTTGGGGGCTTTGCCCAGCGACGGTCCGGCATTGCCTGAGCCCACGGATATGGCGATCGGTGGGGGCACTACCATTGTGGAATTGGAGACGCCGCAATCGGTGGCCTTGTTTGGCCATGCGGGCATTGCGCGCGAAGATCCTGATTTCTTTGCGGCGTATCTTTTGAACGAGATTTTGGGCGGCAACGGGGTGGAGTCGCGTCTGATGCGCGAGGTTCGCGAAAAGCGCGGGCTGACCTACGGTGTGTACACGTTTTTGGCGCCGTTCGATCATGCCGCCCAGATTATGGGCAGTGTGGCCAGTGCCAATGACCGGATTGCCGATGCGGTTGCGGTGATCAAGGATGAGTGGGCGAAAATGGCGGAGGAGGGTATCTCGGAGTTGGAGCTGAACGAGGCCAAGTTGTTTGTGACCGGGGCCTATCCGCTGCGCTTTGACACCAATGCCAAGATCGCCGGTATTTTGGTTGGATTGCAATTGAGCGGTTTGCCCAGTGATTACATCAAGACCCGCAATGACAACATGTTTGCGGTGACTTTGGAGGAGGTCAACGCCATGGCAAAGCGCCTGCTTCAGCCCGATGCTTTGCGGTTTGTTGTGGTCGGTAAACCGGCCGGTTTGGTGGCCACCCAGTAGATCATTGGGCGGCGCTATTGCGGCGGTCTTCGCGTTGAATTGCTGATTTCAGAATCGGCGGGCTTATGCTACAATTTGTGGTATGAACGTTCAAAGCCCCAATATAAGCCGGGACCGTCGGGTGATCAGCCAGCTGGATGAGGCGGCTGTCAACCGTATTGCGGCCGGTGAGGTGGTTGAGCGGCCCGCCTCTGCGGTCAAGGAATTGATCGAGAATGCCATAGATGCGGGTGCCAGCCGGGTGGAGGTGGCTTATGCCTCTGGCGGCATGTCCTTTGTTGAGGTCAGCGATGACGGCACGGGCATCCCCACCGCGGAATTGCCGTTGGCTTTGTCGCGCCATGCCACATCGAAAATCGATGGCAGCGACCTTTTGAACATCCACACATTTGGCTTTCGCGGCGAGGCGTTGCCCTCGCTGGGCTCGGTGGCGCGTTTGTCCATCGAGACGCGGTTTTGGGAGGAAGACACCGGCGCTGCATATTCGGTCGAGGGCAGTGTGGCGACCGGTCCCAAACCCTGTTCGCGGGTGCGCGGCACCAAGGTTCGGGTGGCGGATATTTTCTATGCCACGCCTGCGCGGTTGAAGTTTCTCAAAAGTGAGCGTGCGGAGGCCAAGGCGATCAGTGATGTGGTCAAACGGCTGGCCATGGCCTCGCCGAAAGTGGCGTTTTGTCTGACCGACCGCACGGATGGGGCGCGCAAATTGCTGGATGTGCCGGTGGAGACCGGTGCGTTGCCTGTGGCGCTTGCCGCGCGTCTGGGGCGTATTTTGGGGCGGGAATTTACCCAAAACGCTATTTGGATCGATGCGGAGCGCGACGGTTTGCAGCTTTACGGGATGGCCGGTTTGCCGACCTATTCCAAGGGTGCGGCGGTGGCGCAATATCTGTTTGTGAACGGGCGGCCGGTGAAGGACAGGATGCTGACGGGGGCTTTGCGGGCGGCCTATATGGATGTGATGAGCCGGGATCGCCATCCGGTGGCAGCACTGTTTGTGGAATGCGCACCGGAGCTGGTGGATGTGAATGTGCATCCGGCCAAATCTGAGGTGCGGTTTCGCGATGCGGGGGTGGCGCGGGGGCTGATTGTGTCGGGGTTGCGCCATGCGTTGGCCGATGCGGGGCACCGGTCGTCCACCACCATATCGGGGGCGACTTTGGGGGCGTTTGAACCTGAGCGGCCCCAAGCGCCGGTCTATCAGATGGAGACGCGCCGCGTCCCGGCCGGGCATACCGCACCCATGCCCGGATTTGCCGAAGCGTCCATGTTGAGCGGACGCGTGGAGGCGCGAAGCGCTGACGAGGGCTCATATGAGCCTGAGGAAGGGCTTTCTCCCTCAACCCTTCCTTTGGGGGCTGCACGCGCGCAGTTGCATGAAAACTATATCATTGCGCAAACCACAGATGGCATGGTCATTGTCGATCAGCACGCGGCCCATGAGCGATTGGTTTATGAGACATTGAAGACCCGCATGGCGGAAAACGGGGTGGCGGCTCAGGTTTTGTTGATCCCGGAGATCATCGACGTGACCCAAGAGCAGATTGCGGCTCTTGAGGCTATCGCGGAAGATTTGGCGCGTCTGGGCATTGATCTGGAGCGGTTTGGCGGCAATGCCGTTTGTGTGCGATCCACCCCGGCCATTTTGGGCGAGGTGGATGCGCAGGCGATGATTGCCGATATTCTTGATGAGTTGGAGGCGGAGGGGGCATCGGTTGGTGTTGAGGCGCGCATCAATGCCATCTTGAGCCGGGTGTCGTGTCATGGCTCTATCCGGTCCGGGCGCCGGATGACGGCGGATGAAATGAACGCGCTGTTGCGGCAGATGGAGGACAACCCCATGTCCGGCCAGTGCAATCACGGGCGGCCCACTTATGTGTCTCTCAAGCTGGCGGATATTGAAAAACTCTTTGGGCGTACATGATCCAAATCGGTTCTTACACATTTGAGTTTGGCGACAGGTTTGTTGTTCTGGGGGCGCTGGCGGCGGCGTTGGTTTTGCTGTTATTTGTGCTTATATTCATGGCGGTTCGTGCGGCGGGCCGCTCGGCGCGTGCCTCGGAGCCTTTGGCTAGATATCTCACCGAACTGGGTGATCATGTGCGCGCTTTGGATCGCGGGCAAACCGAGATGGTTGGGCGGCTTCATGCGGTATCGGAGGCGCAGGTGGTTGGCCAGGCCAACATGGTTCAGACCATGGAAAAGCGTCTTGAAGCGGTGCAGCTCAAGATGGGTGAGACCCTTCACGGCACGGCCACCAAGACTGCTCATTCTTTGGGTGAGTTGCAGCAGCGGCTGATGACCATCGACAAGGCCCAGTCCAATATCGAGAAATTGTCCGGCGATGTTTTGTCCTTGCAGGATATTTTGTCCAACAAGCAGACCCGTGGCGCGTTTGGGGAAATCCAGCTCAACGATATTGTCTCAAAGGCCTTGCCCCGGGACGCGTATGAATTTCAATTCACGCTGTCCAACGGCAAGCGGGCTGATTGTTTGGTGCATTTGCCCAATCCCCCCGGGCCCATTGTGATTGACAGCAAATTCCCATTGGAGGCTTATGAGGCGCTTCGCAATGCCACCACGGATGCGGAGGTTCAGGCGGCGGCCCGGATGATGAAAGTGGCTGTACGCGCCCATATCAAGGCTATTTCCGAGCGCTACATTATTGAGGGTGAAACCGCTGACGGGGCGCTGATGTTTTTGCCCTCGGAGGCGGTATATGCGGAGTTGCATGCCAATTTTGGCGATGTGGTGCGTGAGGGGTTTGCCGCCCGTGTCTGGATCGTGTCGCCGACCACCTGCATGGCCACGCTCAACACCATGCGTGCGGTGCTCAAAGATGCGCGCATGCGCGAGCAGGCGGGTGCCATTCGTCGCGAGTTGGCCTTGCTTTATGGTGATGTGAACCGTTTGGGCGACCGCGTCGGGCGTTTGGACACGCATTTTGCCCAAGCCAGCCGGGACATTGAGGAGATCAAAATCTCTGCCTCCAAGGCCGGTGTTCGGGCCCGGCGATTGGAGGATTTCGAATTTGATCCGCGCGAGGATGAGGTGGGGGCTGTGCCCAATGTTGAGGCTTTGAAGCTCAAGGGCTGAGGTTTTTTTGCTTTGGGCTGTGCAACACGCTTTTTTGAAAGCCCGCCCGCCCTCCCCTTTCAAAAAAGCGTGTTTTACGGCTCTGTTATGGCGGGTTTGGGCATGGCTTGTTGTGTTTGGGCAGGTGAGTATTTGGGGGAAATCGAAAGCCCGGATCAAACTGGCTGGCGTCCCCGTGTGTTATTCGGGTTGTTATCTTTGGCGCTTTAGAGTGTGACCGGCAGGCCGGTTTTTGCGGATTGTCCGGCCGCCTCGCCGACCCGCACCGACCACAGCCCATCGTCGAGCGAGACCTCCGGGGTGCCGCCGTTTCGGATCATCGCGGCGAATTTTTGGTGTTGGTAATATGTCGAGCCGTGGTGGGAGCCTGCGGCCAGTATTTTCGGATCTGAGGTGATTTCGCGGGTGGTCTCTGTATGGGTGTCGCGTATGGCCAGCGACAGTTCGGCTTTCAGGGCAGTTTTGTCTTTGGCGTTATGGGAGCCGGGAATGCGCGCCTCCAGGCGGGCTTTGTCGCCGGTGATGGTCACAATTTCCTGCCACTTTGCGCCATCGGCAAACATGCACAGATCCAGCATTCCGCGTGCGCCGCATTCAAAATCCACGATCACATATGCATTGTCGATAATGTCCGGTTTGACGCCGTCATAGGTCTCGGACTGGTGGTTGACGTCCATAGCGGCGGAGGCATAGACGCGGGTCGGATTGCTGCCCAGCATCAGCCGCATCAAATCCCAGTGATGGCAGCATTTTTCCGTGAGCGTGCCGCCGGTTCGCGACGAAAACCGGTTCCAATTGCCGACTTTTTCCAAAAACGGGAAGCGGTGTTCGCGAATGGCGATCATCCGGGCGGTACCCACATCGGCGCGGGCGGCGTAAAGCTCTTGCAGCGGGTCCATGTAGCGATATTCCATGGCCACCCAAACCGGGGTTTTGGCAAGGGCTATGATCTCGCGGCATTGATCGGAGGTGATGCACAGCGGCTTTTCGCAAAGGATCGGTTTGCCGGCGGGCAGCGTGTCGCGCAATATCTGGTGGTGGGTGTCATTGGGGGCCACGATCACATAGGCGTCGCACATATTTGCCGAGAGCATGTCTTTATAGTCGGAGAACAGCCGCGCGCCGGGGGCATTTTGCGCAGACAAGTTGCGCATGCCCTCATCAGGATCGGCTATGGCGGTGACGGCAGCATTGTCTATGAGCGCTATATTGCGGATATGTTCTTGGCCCATCATACCCGAGCCGATCAGGCCGTAACGAAGTGTTGAGGTGGTCATTGGCGCTCCGATTTCTCATTCTTGTTGTGAGACATGACGTTGGTGCGAAAAATTCGCAACATCAAAACGTTTGGAATTGCGCCGATGTGAGGAGATCGCGACCGGTTTGCGCATAGGCTTGCCTATATGCTTGGTGCCCGGTTGAGTGCGTACCGGGCAAAGTTGCGCGTGTTTTGGGCGGGCTAATTTGGGCTAAGTCTTTGCATCTATGTGATTTTGGCTTTACTTGGGTGGTGGTAGCGAAAATATGAGTCGGTTTTGTCTCTTGTGAGGCCTTGTGGGGTGTCCAGACGGGTTAGGTGGTGCCTTCATTGGTGTTTCCGAGGCAAAATAGAAAAGATTCCACAGAATTCTTTGGGGAATCGCCGACACATGTTATCGTGCCACCGGGTTTGTGGAGTTTTGGGTGACAAAGGACCGACAAAGTTCAGCTGAAAAATTCACGCTTCAATTTGGTGAGGCGGATGGCGAAGCTTTGGGTACTGAAACTGTTATCTCGGACGCGGCTTTTCTGGATGATCAATTCATGTGGAACAGCGCCACGGCGATGTTGCAAGAGGTCGCGAAGCCTGCGCC
>CAKZTM010000064.1 GCA_937920555.1 uncultured Paracoccaceae bacterium
CCAAAAGGCGCTGACTGCCACGCTGGACGACATCGGAACCTGCGCTTTCATGAGCGATATTGCCTCCATGACGCATGAGATTTTACCTGTAAGGATATTCCAATCATGACCTCGCCAAACGGCCCTTTGCGCATCGGGATCGGCGGTCCCGTCGGCGCCGGAAAAACCACGCTCACGGCTGCGCTTTGCACAGCCTTTCGGGACAAATACTCCGTCGCCGCCATCACGAACGATATCTATACGCAAGAGGATGCAGAAGCATTGATGCGCATGCAGGTGCTGCCTCAGGATCGGATTTTAGGTGTCGAAACAGGGGGGTGTCCGCACACAGCCATCCGGGAGGATGCCTCGATCAACCTTATGGCAATCGAGAAACTGAACGCGGCCCATCCCGATCTTGAGGTCATTTTCATCGAATCCGGCGGAGATAACCTGTCAGCGACTTTCTCCCCGGAACTGGCCGATCTGACGATCTATGTGATTGATGTGGCCGCAGGTGAAGAAATCCCGCGCAAGGGCGGCCCTGCGATCACCCGTTCAGACATCCTTGTAATCAACAAAACCGATCTGGCTCCCCATGTCGGCGCATCCTTGGATGTGATGGAACGCGACGCCAAAATCATGAGAGGCGAGCGCCCGTTTATCTTCACGGCGCTGCGATCTGGACTGGGCACCTCAGACCTTGTCGAATGTATTATAGCTTTGGGAGGCTTGTGATCGAGCATACTCAACACACCGCGTCTTTTTGTCAGTACCACGCAGCAACTTGGTCTCAATCTCCTTTGACTTAGCGGCCGACAAGATCTCGATATCGTCAAACTCTTCGCAATGACTAGGCTTCGCATTCCAGAAGGCCGCAGTCTGAGTTGTCAACCAGACCACTTTCGCACCGGCCTCAGCTGGATGACGTACCAGACGAAGCCGATCCATTGGGGTGGATTGAAACATGTCAAATGTTCGACGAAAAGGCACTCTCTCTGCATCTCGCCGCGCTAACTCAAGAAGATCACCGGAGCATGGTTCATCATAATAAATGATATCCGCCTCCTGTAAGCGTTTGACCCCACGTAGGCTAACCAAATCGGCATCTCCCAGCCCGACATCAATAAGCGTCACCTGGCCGTCCGGCTCGGCATCGGGCGCGCGGCCTTGCATAATAGCCTCATTAATCATGGCAACTGCGGCATGCTCATGAGTTTGCTCAAACGCCTGACGTGGCGCACCACCAAACACCCATTGCCAGAACTCCCGGCGGTAATACTGGGGTACATGTCGCGCGACAGCACCGCGCAATTGTCCACACACAGCAGCCAGTTCCCCAAGACGTGGTTCCAAAATTTCCTCAATCCTAGTTTTGATCTGTCGGCCCAATACCGGCGATGTTCCCTCTGTTCCGATCGCCACCACAACGGGATCACGGTCAACAATCGAAGGTGTAAATGCATCGCAGAGTAACGGATAATCAACTACGTTAACCAAAATCCCTGCAGCCTCGGCCACGCCATGCCACGTTGCATCCGCTCCTTTACAACCGGTCGCTACGAAACAGAGAATAGCATTTTCAAAGATATCCGCTGAAAGGCGGGGCGCTCGCGAAATTACCCGGCCAGAGCCAACCAAATCGGAAAGCTCCGGGTCTAGATCATCTGCGATCAAAACAATCTCGGCATCAGTTTTTAAGGCCAATCGGCACTTCTGAGCAGCCTCACCACCACCTCCGATGATGACTACCCTTCGTCCCGTCATTTTCAAGAACATTGGAAATGTCTTCATGTCAGCCTTTCCTGTGCTAGGCAGCTACAGCCCGGTGCCGGTTTTCCCACAATGTCTCAGCATGTATCTGAGCCTTTGCAAAACCCTCCCGCTGCCCCAAAACGAGCGCTGTCGTGCCAGTCACAACCGAGGTTGCAAATTCATCAATTAGGTCTCCGGCCCAAATTGCTCCGATTGGATATGGATCGGCTGCTTCTCCCTTCAAGGTGCGAGTTTCGTCCGTCAAAGCATTGGCCACCATATCAAATGGTGAACCTTCACGAATTCCTCTAAGCGCAATATCCTTCGATGGATGCCTTTCGAATTCACCCCCGGCTCCTTTCAGGACAATGAGGCTACTTTGTTTTAAAAGCATTGCCGCATCCCGTTGTAGATCGCGATAGGCTGGGTGAAATACACCTTGAAGGCTCAATTCAGCCAACGCTGGATTAAATGCCCTGAGTGCGGTGTTAATCGGTGATCGCAAACCGAAAATAGTGCGGAGCCGAATCAACTCAAGCAATTTTGGCGAGATCGCCTCTAGCGGCGTATATGCTATCCGATCCCGCATTAGAATATCGGCTGCTTTTGAAGCGGTCTGCGCTTTCGCTATTCCAAGGTGAGGAAGAGCAGCACGGACATCGGCAACCGGGCCTTGATGTGAATTCCAGCCGTGCAGCAACACACGGTAACCCGCCCGGGCCAACAACTTTGCCGATAACAACAGTAGAGGTAGACCGCGGGATCGGCCTGCCGCATAGACTGGCCAATCCACATCAACTTGTACCACACTCCATGCATTCGCGCTGGCCCGCATAGCCTCTACAAAGCCTGCGATTTCTTCCGCGGTTTCACCGCGATAACGCATCAACATCAACAGAGCACCAATTGCCTCAGGCGCTGCGCCCCCCGACAAAATGTGGACCATAGCATCTCGCGCCTCTGATTGCGTTAGGTTTCGCCCACGGGCAGGCCCACGTCCCATAGCCTTAATGTAGGGTGCTAAACTCACTCCACTGCCACGTTCAGCTGAGCACTCTCATGCAAGACGCTTCGAAGCAACGAACGCAATTCTGGTCTGCAGGATCCACAATTTGTCCCTGCCTGCAAAGCCGCACCAATCTCATCGACATTTCGAAGGCCCTTGCTCTCAATGGCTGTCCGAATAGTGTTAGCACCCACATTGAAGCAGGAGCAAACTGCAGCGCCCGGATCAGGCTGATCGACCGCAGGGCGGCCCGCTAGGAGATTTGAGTTGAACGGTTGTCCAAGGTGGTTAATCAGAAAACCACGCGCGACCTCTACAGGTCTCGGTGAAACGAATAGAGCGCCTGTCAGCACACCATGTTGGCTCAAAAGTATCCGGGCTGATCCTCGCTCCGGTGATATTACTTGGCTTTCCATTTTTTCACCCTGCCCAAAGAGTTCTCGCGCAAAGATTGACCAATCCTCTACACCTTGAAGCCCGGCCAATTCAGCGCTGTAGCCGCTCTTACACTTAGCCAATGCCCAATAGTCCGTGCTTGGATCAAAAACTTGCGTGCTGAGCGCAAACCCGTACCAAACGGGTTGAAAGGACATTAACCGTGCCCGACTAAATTTTAGGGCTGGTTGACCAGAAATGGGGTCAACAGAAGCATGAATTGCTCCGCCTACCCGACCATCAGAAGACCATTGCGCCGTCCAATGCATCGGCACAAAAAGGTTGCCCTGAGGGATGCAATCCGTAACACGAGCCCGCAGTATTGCCGTCCCGTCAGTGGTCTCCAACTTCACCAAGTCCGCAGGCGCAACACCTTCATCTTTCGCATCATTAGGATGGATTTCGACAAAGGGCTCTGCCATGTGACCGCTCAACCGCGCTGATTTTCCGGTGCGTGTCATAGTATGCCAGTGATCTCGAACACGGCCCGTATTCAAGATGAACGGATATGCCTGATCACGCGGAGCCAGAGGCTTTTGGCGAACAGACACCGCTCGACCTAAACCATTTGGAGTAAAGAATTGCCCGTTTCCAAAAAATCGTCCGTCGCCTCCCTCCCGCTTAAACGGCCAGCGTCGAGGCTCCCAGGTTTCATAATCATGATCGGAAATGTCGCGCGCTGCTGAAATATCGAAATCACGGCCAAATTCGGCGGCTATACCGGATAGAGTGGCGTGTTCTCGAAAAATCTCGACCGGCGAGGTAAATCCAAAAGCCTCAATCCAGCCCATTCGTTTAGCAACATCACAGATAATCTGCCAATCCGGCCGCGCTTCTCCCGGTGCCGGTAGGAAAGCCCGCTGCCGACTGATAGTTCGGTCCGAATTTGTGACTGTTCCCTCTTTTTCCCCCCAGGCCGCCGCCGGTAACAAGACGTCAGCCAAAACGCTAGTATCGGTTCGAGCGACCACATCTGAAACGACCACAAATGGGCATTTTTTGATCGCCAAGCGAACTCGATCAGCTTCGGGCATGGACACCGCCGGGTTTGTCGACATGATCCAAAGAGCCCTAATCTGTCCATCCGCCATGGCTTCGAAAAGGTCGACCGCCTTGAACCCCGCGGTTTGGGCCAAGTTTGGGGCCTGCCAAAATGTCTCCACGGCCGCCCTATGTTTAGATACATCTAAATCGAGATGGCACGCGAGCATATTTGACAATCCCCCAACCTCCCGACCTCCCATCGCATTTGGCTGGCCCGTTATAGAGAACGGCCCCATACCCGGACGCCCAATCCGTCCAGTCGCCAAGTGGCAATTGAGGATCGCATTTACTTTGTCGGTACCATCGCATGCTTGGTTAACCCCTTGGCTATAGACGGTCACCACTTTTTCAGTTTTGGTGAAAGCCTCACAAAAAGTAGCCATTTCAACATCCGAAAGCCCTGTGACTTTCGGGTCTTCCTCAAACGCTGCCAGTAGCGCCTTCTTAAGTCCCGACACGCGAGAAGAAAACGCCACATCAACTGCCCCATGCCTTGAGATATGCGACAAGACAGTATTGAACAGCGCCACGTCCGTACCGGGCACAATGGCTAAATGCTGATCGGCCAAATCACAGGTTGCGGTGCGGCGCGGATCAACCACCACCACTCGCATATGAGGGCGTGAAACCTTAGCCGCCGCAATCCGCTGGTAGAGCACCGGATGGCACCAGGCAAGATTGGACCCAACAAGCACAACCAAATCAGCCAACTCTAAGTCCTCATAAATGCCCGGTACCGTATCTGTTCCAAAGGCCCGCTTGTGACCGGCAACCGATGAAGCCATGCAAAGCCGTGAGTTCGTGTCCATATTGGCGGAGCCGATAAAACCTTTCATCAGTTTGTTCGCGACGTAGTAATCCTCAGTCAACAATTGGCCTGAGCCATAAAATGCCACGCTGTCTGGACCATAATTCTCAACAGCTTCTCGAAACTGTTGTGCCACCAAATCAAGTGCTGCATCCCAACCGGCGGGCTGTCCGCCGATCTGCGGTGCGAGAAGACGACCCTCGGTATCGAGCGTTTCGCCGAGCGCCGATCCCTTGGAACATAATCGCCCCTTATTGGCCGGATGATCTGGATCGCCTTTCACACGGCCATCCGGATAGGCCAACACACCGCACCCAACCCCGCAATAGGGGCAGGTGGTCTTGACCGGTGCGCTCACACCGCCATTCCGAGTGCAAGCCGCGTGCCATCAACCAGAATTCGGCGGTTCTCGACCCGCACTTCGTAAGTGTCGATCTGGCCCTCATCAGCACCTTGAGCCGTCCCCGTCTCCAAGGAAAACACCCAATTGTGCAAGGGGCAGGTGACAGACGCACCGTGCACAATGCCTTCCGACAAAGGTCCGCCCTTGTGCGGGCAGCGGTCATCAACCGCAAAGACCTTATCCCCGTGGGTTCGAAACAGCGCCAGACAACCGAGCTGGGTCTTGAGCACTCGCGCGCCGCGCAGCGGGATATCATCAAGCGCGCCTATGTCGATCCAGCTCATTCTGCCGCCTCCAGCGATAAATCCGCCAAAGGCGCGAACGATCGCGCCGTGCGACCATGGGTCCGTTCTTCCCACGGATCGGTCTGATAAATGGTCTGTGAATGATCAAACCGAGCAACCAGCAAAGCGCGATTTTCCAAATCCTCTACGATCTGTTCCTTGACCCAATCCAAGCCCACCTTGGCAACCCACTTGTAAGCGCGATCCAGGTATTTCGCGTGTTCGCGGTAAAGTTGAACAAAGGCCACGATCATATCCATGGCATCTTCTTGCGTGGTGGCCTTGCCCAATGCTTCTGTCTCTTTGACATCCATGCCGGCAGCACCGCCAACGCTGACCTCAAAGCCGCTATCCACGCAAATGACGCCGATGTCCTTGCAGGTTGCTTCCGCACAATTTCGTGGGCAGCCCGATACCGCTAGCTTCACCTTATGTGGCGTCCAAGACCCCCAAAGCCGCTTTTCGATCTTGATGCCAAAACCCGTGCTGTCTTGCGTGCCAAACCGGCAATGATCAGTCCCCACACAGGTTTTCACGGTGCGGAGGCCCTTGGCGTAGGCATGACCGGAGACCATGCCCGCTTTATTTAGATCCGCCCAGATGTGGGGCAGGTCCTGACCTTTAACGCCCAACAGATCGATCCGCTGACCACCAGTCACTTTCACGGTTGGTACATCATATTTGTCCGCCGCATCCGCTATGGCGCGTAACTCATCCGGCGTTGTGATCCCGCCCCACATGCGCGGCACAACAGAGAACGTCCCGTCTTTTTGGATGTTGGCGTGCTTGCGCTCGTTAACGAACCGGGATTGCGGGTCATCTTTGTAGGCATCGGGCCAATCGCTGAGCAGATAATAATTGAGGGCGGGGCGGCAAATATGGCACCCACAGGATGTCTTCCATTCGCAAGCCTGCCACACCGCCGGCATTGATTTGAGCTCCTGTGACTTGATCAGGCGGCGCACATCCTCATGGGTGAAATCCGTGCAGCCACAGACCGGCTGAGCGGTCGGCATGACAAAATCATCACCCAGTGTGGCCGCCAGAACCTGCTCCACCAAACCGGTGCAGGTCCCGCAGGAGTTTGACGCTTTGGTCGTAGCCCGAACAGCCGCCAGATCCGTAGCACCCCCTTGAATTGCCCCAACGATTTGCCCCTTACACACGCCGTTACAACCGCAAATCTCTGCCTCATCAGGCAAGGCTGCAACGGCCGCCATAGGGTCCAGTGGGGACCCTCCGGCGAAAGCGGGGCCAAATATGAGCGTATCACGCATTTCGGAGATATCCGATCCGTCCTTAAGCTGTCCAAAGAACCAGTTTCCATCTGCAGTATCGCCATACATGACCGTGCCGATAATGCGGTTATCTTGAAGCACCAAGCGCTTGTAGACGCCGGAGGCCGCATCGCGCAGAACAATTTCCTCACGATCCTCGCCTTCTGCGAAATCACCGGCAGAGAACAGATCCACACCGGTCACTTTCAATTTCGTGGACGTGGTCGAGCCTTGATATGCGGCGGCCTCCCCTAACAGCGTTTTGGCCACCACTTTGGCCATCTCGTAAAGCGGTGCTACAAGTCCATAAATCACCGAATTATGCTCGACACATTCCCCGATGCTTACAATGTCAGGATCATCAGTGCGCATCTGATCATCAACGACAATCCCGCGCTCCACATGCAGACCTGCATCAACGGCCAGTCGTGTCTCAGGTCGGATACCCGCAGCCATAATCACGATATCCGCCTCAATCACAGTCTCGTCTTCCAACAGGACCGCGTCGACGTTTTCGGTGCCTAAAATCGCCTTGGTCGACGCATTGCACATCACTTTGATGCCTCGGCCTTCAAGCTCGCGTTGCAGCAAATACCCCGCTGCAGGATCAAGCTGACGCTCCATCAAATGGCTCATCAAATGTACCACGGTCACATCCATACCGCGCGCCTGAAGGCCGGCAGCAGCCTCCAGACCTAACAGACCGCCACCAATCACCACGGCCTTTGCATTCGGGTTTGACGACACCAAAAGCATCGCATTGACGTCATCGAGATCACGGTATGCCATCACTCCGCGCAATTCCTTACCGGGCACTGGAATGATGAACGGCGCAGAGCCGGTGGCAATCATCAGCTTGTCGTACGGCGTCTCTCCCGCCTCAGAGATCACGAGTTTTCGCGCCCGATCGATCTCAGTGATGGTCTCGCCAAAGCGACAGGTCACCCCGTTTTCCGCATACCAATCCGCATCATGCGTGACGATTTCCTCATAGGTTTTCTCGCCCGATAAAACAGGGGAGAGCATGATCCGGTTGTAGTTTCCGCGCGGCTCTGTGCCAAAAAGCGTCACGTCATAGGCGCCTGGATCGGCCTCAAAGAGATGTTCCAGCGCACGGCCGGAAGCCATGCCAGCCCCGATCACGACCAATCTTTCAGCCATTACGCGGCCTCCTTCTTTTTGTGTCCGTGCTCGTATTCCTCAAGAAATGTGAGAAGTTGCTCGCGGTAGACGTAATAATCGGGATGCTCGAGCAACGCCTTGCGGCTACGGGGGCGCGGTAAGTTCACATCCATAATCTTGCCAATGGTCGCACGCGGTCCATTGGTCATCATCACTACACGGTCGGCCAGCAAGATTGCCTCATCCACATCGTGGGTCACGCAAATGGCCGTCACCTTGGTGCGGGACCACACCTCCATCAAGACCTCTTGCAACTCCCAACGGGTCAGACTGTCGAGCATCCCGAAGGGCTCGTCCAGCAAGAGAAGTTTCGGCGACAAGGCAAAAGCCCTAGCAATGCCCACGCGCTGCTTCATCCCGTTGGAGAGATCAACCGCGGCCTTTTCCATACTGTCGGCGAGACCCACACGTTCCAGATAATATTCTACCACATCCTGCCGCTCGGGCTGGGACGCTTTCGGGTAGACGCGATCCACCCCGATGGAGACGTTCTCCTTGGCCGTAAGCCACGGGAACAAAGAGGGCGATTGGAACACCACCGCACGTTCCGGATCCGCTTCTGTGACGTGCTTGCCATCCAGAATAATGGCCCCTTTGGAAATTTCATTCAGACCCGCTGCCATGGTCAGAACCGTGGATTTTCCGCAGCCTGAATGCCCGATCAGGGAGATGAATTCGCCTTTTTTGAGGGTCATATCGAAGCCCTGAACCACAGTAAGAGGCCCGTTTGGCGTTGGATAGACCTTATCGAGTTGGGAGAACTGCAAGAACCGGTCATCCGTTTGAGTCCGCGCGGCCTCTGCATAGGCCTTGGGCGCTCCGTGGATCGGCGTCACATCCGGCAAAACCCGTGTTTCCTCAACCTTGGAAGCGATACCCACATCCATCAGATACTTGGTCACGTCCGCCCGCAGTTTCTTGAACGCAACGTCCGAATTCATCGCCGTCCGGTCACGAGGGCGCGGTATATTGACCTCAAACGCATCCGCCAATGTCCCGTCAGGATTAAGCGGAATGATCCGGTCAGCCAGCAGGATTGCCTCATCTACATCATTGGTGATCAGCACAACCGTCTTACGGTCCGCCTGCCAGATCTCCTCGATCTCGTCCTGTAAATTGGCCCGTGTGAGAGCGTCTAGAGCCGATAAAGGCTCGTCCAACAACAACACCTCAGGGTCCATGGACAGCGCCCGCGCCACAGAAACACGTTGGCGCATCCCTCCTGACAATTCCGCTGGGCGTCTATCCTTGGCGTGGGACAGTCCGACCAATTTGACATATTTGTCGACGATCTCAGCCCGCTCGACCTTCGATTTCCCCTTATAAACCGTGTCCACGGCCAGCGAGATATTCCCGCCCACTGTCAGCCACGGCATCAAGGAATAGGACTGAAACACCAGCCCGCGCTCCCGCCCAGGTCCGGTGATCGGCGCACCTTTGAACGAGACACTTCCCTGATCGGGCATCTCAAGACCCGCCAGCATATTTATCAATGTCGTTTTTCCGGTACCTGAGAAGCCAAGGATGGCCACGAACTCCCCGTCTTTGACGGAAAGATCGATGTCTTTAAGGATATTGACCCGGGACTTGCCTGCGCCAAATCCCTTTGTCACACCTTTAAGATCAAGAATGCTCATGGGAACCTACCTTTGACTTGTGAAGGTGAACATGGATTGGATCGCGTACATTATGCGATCCAGCAGGAACCCGATGATCCCGATGGTGAACACCGCCACCATGATCTTGGCCAGGGATTGCGATGATCCGTTCTGGAACTCGTCCCAGACAAATTT
>CAKZTM010000065.1 GCA_937920555.1 uncultured Paracoccaceae bacterium
CATGCTCGTAAAGGGCGATGGATTGCTCTAGCGGCACGTCGCCGCTTTCCAGCTGGCGAACGACTGTTTCCAGAGCGGCCATAGCTTCTTCAAAGCTCATGTCGGTGACGTTTTTGTCGCTCATTCGCCTTGCTCCATCAAGATCTTTAGGTGGGCCGCGACCGAGGCCGCAAGTGCATCAAGATCATATCCCCCCTCCAGTGTCGAGACGACACGACCCTGCGCGTGTGTATCGGCCAATTTGCAAATCTCTTGGGTGAGCCACACGAAATCCTCGGTGGTCCAGTTCAAATTGGCCAGCGGGTCCGCTTGGTGGGCGTCAAATCCCGCAGAGACAAAGATCATCTCCGGTTTGAAATCGGCTACCGCTGGAAACACCAGGTTTTCGTATTTCTGGCGCATAATCTTGCCGCCGGTCATTGCGTCCAGCGGGACATTGACGATTTGGCCGTGGGCACCGACCTCGTGCGGGTGGCCGGTTCCGGGATAAAGCGGGCTTTGGTGGGAGGAGGCGAAGAAGATCCGTTCGTCGTCCCATACCAGATCCTGGGTGCCGTTTCCGTGGTGCACATCAAAGTCGATAATCGCGACCCGTTTGAGCCCGTGATGGTCCAGCGCGTGTTTTGCGCCGATCACGACACTGCCAAACAGGCAAAACCCCATGGGTGTCTCGGCCTCGGCGTGGTGACCGGGGGGGCGCATGGCGACAAAAGCGTTCTGGGCCTCGCCCGCCATGACCATATCGACGGCCTTTGTATTGCCGCCGGCGGCTCTGAGCGCTGCGTTAAGCGAGCCCGGCGACATATGTGTGTCGGCGTCCAGCGGCCCCGGTTGGGCGGTTTTGATCCGGTCCACGTAACGCGGCGGATGGGCGCGGGTGAGTTGGTCGTCGCTGGCCTTTGGCGCATCGACCCGAAGGAGCGGGGCGAATTGGGGCGCGGCCAAAGCGCGGTTTATGTACTCCATCCGGGCGACCTGCTCCGGGTGGCCGGGCGGCGTTACGTGATCGAGCGCGTCTGGGTGGGTGATGAGTGCGGTTGTCATGCCGGTGACTTTAGAGGGAGATTTCGGCAGGGGAAACCGGATTTTGTGTGGGCATTGGCAGGGGCTGTGGCTGGACTTGCAACGTTCCTACTTTTCTAGAAGAGTAGAACTGGAATAGCCATTTATTTCAGTGATTTACGGGTAGGTGGGGGTCAAGATTAACCCTTTGTTAACAATTTGAACGAGGTGGCCAGATCACCGTTTACGGTATTTTGCTTTGTCGCCGGGCGCATGTTTGCCAAGGATGCCCTCAATCGCGTCCGCCCCAAAATACCCCGCGGAGATCGCCATCAGCAGGAAGTTCCGGTCGTTCCAAAGGGCTTCTTCGGTGATGGTCGATGGGGTCAGGGCACCAAGGTCGTAGATCAACCCGCCCATCAAGCCCGACAGCGAGCCCAGTATCAGTGTGGAGCTGAAATAGCTCCAGGAAAACGACAGTTTGCCCGCCACTCTCAGGATTTTGATTACCCCCAAAATGCCGCGCACGCCTTGGCCGGTCATGCCAAGCAGGGCGGCTAAAATGTAGTAGTGCGGAATATCAAGGAGGCTCATGGTCATGGCGCCGACCACTACGCTGCTTTTGGCAGTGTTGCGCCCAATTGTCGCTCAGCGCACGGTGGTTTGAGGCGGCGTGCGCGTCCTAGAGCTTGCCGATGCGCTCAATCAAAAGATCAAAAAATCCGGCATCGTCCACATAGCGCATATATGTGCAATTGGCCGGACGTTTGGTGACCCCCCACCAATCGGCCACGGTCATGCCCATGGTCAGTTCCGAGGAAATCTCGACTTCCAAATTGATGTGGCGGCCTTTGTACAGCTCCGGCTTGAGCAGATAGGCAATCACGTTGGGGTCGTGCAACGGGCCGCCCTCGGTGCCGTATTTTTCCACGTCAAACCGCTCGAAGAAGTCCAAAAGCTCGGCGGTTGCGATGGCCGGACCGGTGCCGATGGCGCGAAATGCTTCAACCCGTGCGCGGCTGGTCAGTGCCGTGTGGGTCAGATCCAGAGGCATCACCACAATCGGGATGCCCGAGCGGAAGACCACATCGGCTGCATGGGGGTCCACATATATATTGAACTCGGCGGCGGGCGTCGTGTTGCCGCCCTCAAACAAGCCGCCCCCCATGATCACGATCTCCTCGATATTGGAGGCGATATCCGGGGCGCGGTTGAGTGCCAGAGCAACATTGGTCAAAGGGCCCAGCGCGCAAAGGGTGATCTTTTGACGGCGGCATGTCTCTATTATGAAATCAACGCCGTGTTGATCCTGAAGCGGCATGGTCGGTTCGGGCAAATCCGGGCCGTCCAGCCCGGTTTTTCCGTGCACATATTCAGCCGTGACCAGATCGCGCACCATCGGGCGGGAGGCCCCTGCAAAGACTTTCATATCCGGGCGTCCGGCCAGCTCGCAGATGATGCGGGCGTTTTTCTCGGTGAGCGGCAGAGGCACGTTGCCTGCAACCGCTGTGATGCCCACAACGTCCAGCTCCGGGGAGGCCAAAGCCAACAGAATTGCCACCGCGTCATCTTGGCCGGGGTCCGTATCGATAATTATGGGTCGGGTCATGAACGCTCCTATTTGAGCAAACGTTAGCGACCCGTTTCCGGCTGCACAACCCGTGCAGGTTGACCCTTACGTCACGGATTTCATGTGGCAAGGGCAGGTGGTGTTGGTGGGTTAGTGCCTCAGAATTTTGGCGATTTCATCTTTCAGCGCCAGCCTGCGTTTTCGCATCTGGGCCATATGGAAATCGTCTGTGGGTTCCACATTGGTTTCCGCCCGGTGAATGTCCCGGTTCAGCGCATGATATGCGTCAAACAGTTTGACCGCGTGAGGGTCGGACAGTTTCAGCAGGTGAATTTGGTCTTTGAAATTTGGAAACTCTTCGGCGAGTTCATGGGGTGTATGGCTCATAGCGCGCTCTCCTAGCGCGTTTCGCTTCAAACCCGGAACCACCTAAAGCTATCTGAAATCTAAGATTTCAACGCGTTAGGTGATGCCTCAAGCTAAAAGCAAAGGGCTTTAAATGTCCTGTTTCAGACAATAGGAGAGCAGGCGCCGTGCCGCTTTGATCAAGATCAAAGTCGCGGGTTAAGTTCGCACCAATTTCTCATAATCTTCGGAGATCATCCGGGTCAGTGCGCCGACCTCGAAGTTATAGTCGCCAATTTGGCCCACCGGGGTCACTTCAGCGGCGGTGCCGGTCAGCCAGCACTGCTCAAAACTTTCCATCTCCGAAGGCTCAATGTGGCGCTCGACCACTTTGATCTGGCGCTCGCCCAGCATGCCGATCACCGTTTGGCGCGTCAGCCCGTTGAGGAAGCAATCGGGTTTGGGGGTGTGCACTTCGCCGTCGCGCACAAAAAACACGTTGGCCCCGGTCGCTTCGGCCACATAGCCCCGGTAATCCATCATCAGCGCGTCCGAGCATCCTTTGGCCTCAGCGGCATGTTTGGACATGGTGCAAATCATATAAAGGCCTGCGGCTTTGGCAAAGCAGGGGATGGTTTCGGGCGACGGGCGTTTCCATGCGGAAATATCGAGTTTGGCGCCTTTGTATTTGGCATCGCCGTAGTAATTGCCCCATTCCCAAGTGGCCACGGCCACGCGGACCTTGTTCTTGGCGGCCGCGACGCCCATATCCTCGCCGGCGCCGCGCCAAGCCACAACCCGCACATAGGCGTCTGTGAGCCCGTTGGCCTCTAGGGTGGCGATTTTAGCGGCCTCGATCTCATCGACCGTGTAGGGGATCGGCATGTCGATGTATTCGCCGGATTTCAGCAGGCGCTCAGAGTGCTGGCGGGATTTGAAGATCTTGCCGTCATAGCAACGCTCGCCTTCAAAAACCGAAGAAGCGTAGTGCATGGCATGGGTCAGAATATGCACTTTGGTATCGCGCCACGGCACCATTTCGCCGTCTAGCCAGATAACTCCATCGCGATCATCATATCCACCGGTCATAGCCGCTTCCTTTATAAATATTTCAAAGAAACGCCGCATTGCGTCACTTTATGTCTTCATTTGCCTAAATGAGCTAGCATTCACCCCTTGGAATGTCAACAAGGCTGACGTATTATACAATCACGAAATCTCTCTACTGAAACAATTCAGAGTGCTTCATGTCCGTGTCCAGTTCCAATCGCTCCCAGAAACTTCTGTATTTGACAGATGAGCAATTGTTGCAGGGCATCGAGTTGATGTTTTTTGCCTATAAGGGATTTACCTCCGACCCGGACCGCATTCTTGAGGAGTTCGGCTATGGTCGGGCGCATCACCGTGCCATTCATTTCATAAATCGCTGGTCTGGTTTGACGGTGAATGATCTGATCGACATTCTGGGCGTCACCAAGCAGTCGCTCAACCGGGTTTTGCGCCAGCTTATCGAGGATCAATTGGTCGAAAGCCGGGTTGGCACAGAGGACAAGCGGCAACGCAATCTATATTTAACACTTGCAGGGGAAGCTTTGGAAAAAGAATTGGCAACGGCGCAGCAGGCCCGCGTGCGCAAGGCCTTTTCGGAGGCAGGGCCAGAGGCGGTCCAAGGTTTTCGGGAGGTTTTGGAAAACATGATTGACGATGGTCAGACTGCCCATATCATGGCGCTCAGGAAGGAACAGGCCCGATGATTGAGCCAGATGACCCGGACGCCCACGTTCTTATTGTGGATGACGACGAGCGTATTCGCACGTTGTTGCAAAAGTTTTTGTCGCGTCACGGCTATTGGGTGACGCCTGCACGGGACGCGGCGCATGCGCGGCGGGTGCTGGCGGGGCTGGAGTTTGATCTGATTGTCGTGGATGTGATGATGCCCGGCGAAGATGGTTTTGCCTTCACCAAGTCCCTACGCGAGACATTGGACACGCCGATTTTGCTGTTGACCGCCAAAGGCGACACTGACGACCGGATTGTCGGTCTTGAGGCGGGGGCGGATGATTATCTGTCCAAGCCGTTTGAGCCCAAAGAGTTGTTGTTGCGGATGAATGCGGTGTTGCGCCGTGTGCCCAAGCCTGAAGAGGTCAAGGAGGTTCCCAAGACATTGCATCTTGGACCGGTTCGCTACGACATAAGTCGCGGCGAGATGTGGGAGGGCGAGAATATGATCCGTCTGACCGCCACGGAAAGCGCGTTGATGCGTATATTCTCGGTGCGGATCAATGAGCCCATAAGTCGGGCGCAATTGGTGGAAAGTTTGGGGCGTGACGATGGTCGTGCGCAAGAGCGTGCCATTGATGTGCAGATCACCCGTCTCAGGCGCAAGATTGAGGCTGATCCAAAGCAGCCGCGATATCTTCAGACGGTGCGCGGTGCGGGCTATATGTTGGCCCCGGATTAGGGGTCACCGCCCGCCCGTATTTTTGGTATGTGGTGAAAGACGCCGTCCGGAGCCGCAAAAACCCGGACGACGCAACGCGGCGCTACCCCCCGCTTTTCAGCAGGCTCGCCGCGTATTCTGGGATGTCTTTGCGCGTGATGCCAATCTGCGCCAGCGTCTCGTCGGGCAGCTCGCGAATAACGCTGGTCATACGGTTCACTTGCAGGCTTAGCACCGCATTGTGAGCCCATTTCGCAACCGCAGCAAAGATATTGACGTCAATAGGAAGGCCAGAGGCGTTCATTGACGCGTCGGGATTGCTCATGACAGGCCCATTTTCTCATTGGCCGCGTTCAACGAGATTTTGTGAAGGTCTGCGCGGACAAACCCCAAATCCGTCAACTCACGCTCCGCGAGGTTGTTCAACTCTCTATATGTGTCATTATAAGCATGATCCCACGCAAGTTTGCTGCGGATCGCTTCGGACAACGCCCGAAATGCGATGGAAATCAGACCTTCGTGATGTGGCATTGCCTGTAGGGATGCATTCGACATTTAACTACTCCTTCAAAAACATGTTGCATCGCACACTATACGATGATGCAATGCACAAAATAGATTAAGAATTCAAAAATTCCAGCCAACCAAAACGCAAAGCGGGTTTGCGCCGCGCGCACAACGGAATGACGTTATGGAACTATCAGGACAGATGATCCTATTTGCACGCGTGGTGCAGGAGGGCAGCTTCTCGGCGGCTGCGCGTCAGCTTGATCACACGCCGTCCGCGATCTCGCGGCAAATCGGGCTTTTGGAAGATCAGTTGGGCGTGCGTCTGCTGACCCGGTCCGGGCGCGGGATCACCATGACCGATGAAGGGCGGCGGTTTTACCAAAACTGTCAGACGGTCGCCCATGAAGTATCTCAGGCGCACCGGTTGATCGAAGAGTTTTCCGACCATGCCAAAGGCGTGTTGAAAGTTGTGAGCACCACGGCGTTCGGCAAATCACAAGTGTTGCCGATTTTGGCAGATTTCATCGCGCAAAACCCTGATGTTTCTGTGTCGCTGCGGCTGACCGACGGCCCGATTGATCTGAGCAGCGGCGAGGCGGATGTAGCGATCCGTTTCTCCGAGCAAGTGGGCGGGCAGTCGTCGATCTCGCGGAAACTGGCCGATAACAAGCGCATTTTGGTGGCGGCACCGTCCTATCTGGACAAGCACGGCGTGCCCCAGACCTTGCAGGACTTGCGCGGCCATAATTGTTTGAAATTGTCCACGGTATCGGACTGGAATGACTGGATCCCGCCCGGTGCCAAAGTGCCGTTTGACGCCAATTCGGCGGATGGGGTTTACCACGCGGCCAAGGCCGGATTGGGCGTTGCGCGATTGTCTACATATTTGGTGAATGCGGATTTGGCAGATGGGTCATTGCGGCGTGTTCTGCCCGATTACACCCAAGAGAGCAGCCGTATCATGCTGCTATTTGCCGACAAACGGAACCTGTCGCCAAAGGTGCGTGTGTTCATTGATTTCATGGCTGATCTGTTCGGATCGACGCCGCCTTGGGAAAGAGCGGGTGACACCGGCCCAGCTGTTGAGTAATGCGGAGCGCTCGTGAGGAGGCATCTGCTGTGGCAGCGGAAAGATTTGCGGGGCGCATCTTTATTTCAAGATTTGATCGCTCACATGATTTTGTTGAGCGCGCCATGCGACCTATGTTACCGTTTCATCATGAGGGCACGCGCTGTTGTGTGCCAATCAAAAGGAGGACTGACTTCTGTCGGAACGCTTGAGTGCAGGTGGCAAGACCACCTCTGGTGCCGGGCACGTAATGACCGGTAAAATTGACGGAGCGAAAAACCCGCTCCTCTCCCTTATCCTGACAACGCTGGAAGAAGACAAAGCCGAGGATGTTGTGGCCATTAATCTGGCTGGCAAGTCCGAAATGGCCGATCACATGGTGATTGCGTCTGGCCGGTCGTCCCGTCAGGTCTCTGCGATGGCGGAGCATTTGGTGGACAGGTTGAAATCGGAGATGGACCGGCTGTGCCGTGTCGAGGGCAAGGACGCAGGGGACTGGGTTCTGATCGACTGCGGCGACGCTGTGGTGCATCTTTTCCGGCCTGAGGTTCGCGAGTTTTATCAGCTTGAGAAGCTTTGGTCGACGGATGCGGCATCACCTGCCGCGTCAGGTTCGGCCGCGAACGTGTGAGGCTGCGCATAGCGGCTGTGGGGCGGCTTCGGGCTGGGCCTGAGGCTGAGTTGATAGACGATTACCGCACACGGTTTGACCGCTCGGGCCGCGCTTTGTCGCTTGGTCCTTTGGAGATCACGCAAGTCGAGGACAAAAAGGGGTCCCGTCAGGTGGTCGAGGCAGAGTTGTTGAGTGCCGCGATCCCTGAGGGTGCCTTTGTGGTCGCACTTGATGAGCGGGGTCGTGTGACCAGCAGTCCTGATTTCGCCGAAAACCTGGCGCAGTGGCGTGATGCCGGGCACCGCGATTGCGTGTTTATCATCGGGGGTGCGGACGGTTTGACCAAGGATTTGCGCGGTCGTGCGAACTACACCTTGTCTTTCGGGGCAATGGTTTGGCCGCATATGTTGGCGCGGGTGATGCTGGTTGAGCAGCTTTACCGGGCGGCCACAATCCTTGGCGGCGGGCCCTATCACCGGGTGTGAGGTGTGCCGTGCCCGCGCAAGACCGGGCGATTGGTATGCGGGGTTGCATGGGGCGGCGCGTTGACAATCAGGCGTCGTCGCCTTTTATGACCGTGCAGGTCACTCAATCAAAAAGAGGCAGTCATGAGCATCCCAAAGCCCGTCGTTTTATGCATAATGGATGGTTGGGGGCTGAACCCGTCGGCTGAGGCCAATGCGGTCGCGCAGGCGGATACTCCGAATTTTGACCGGGTGATGGCGGAATGCCCGTCCTCGACCTTGGACGCTTGTGGCGAGGCGGTGGGCCTGCCCGACGGGCAAATCGGCAATTCCGAAGTGGGTCATATGAATATCGGGGCCGGTCGGGTGGTGTGGATGGATCTGCCACGGATCAACAAAGATATAGCCTCTGGTGCGTTTGAGAAGAACGCGGCGTTGCAGGATTTTGTCGCCAAGTTGCGCATGCGCGGTGGTGTGGCCCATGTGGCCGGGCTGGTGTCGCCGGGCGGTGTGCATTCCCATCAGGATCATCTTGTGGCTTTGGCCAAGGTTTTGACCGAGGCCGGGATTGAGGTGGCCATTCATGCCTATCTGGATGGCCGGGACGTGCCGCCAAAATCCGCGCTTGAGTATTTGGAGAAATTCGAAAGCGGTCTTCCCAAGGGCGCAACGATTGTCACTGTGTGCGGGCGGTTTTATGCCATGGACCGCGACAATCGCTGGGAGCGTGTGGGGGCTGCGTATGGTGCGATGGTGTTTGCCAAAGGGGCGGCTTTTGCAACGGCGCGCGATGCGGTGGAGGCGGCTTATGCGGGCGGCGATACCGATGAGTTTGTGCCGCCTTCGGTGATTGGTGGATATGAAGGTGCCCGCGATGGTGATGGTTTGATCTTTGCCAATTTCCGGGCCGACCGGGCGCGGGAGATTTTGTCAGCGCTTCTGGACCCGCATTTTGATGATTTTGATGTGGGGATGCGGCCCAAATTCGGCGCGGCTTGCGGTTTGGTGGAATATTCCGAGCGGCACAACGAGTTTATGGATGTGATGTATCCGTCCGAGGATATTGTGAACACGCTGGGGGCTTATGTTGCGGCGGCGGGCAAAACCCAGTTTCGTTTGGCAGAGACCGAGAAATATCCGCATGTGACGTTTTTCTTCAATGGTGGCGAGGAGACGCCCAACACGGGCGAGACCCGCTATATGGCCCCGTCGCCCAAGGTGCGCACTTATGATTTGGCGCCGGAGATGTCCTCGGGCGAGGTCACGGAGCAATTGGTGGCGGCCATTCAGAGCGGTGCGCATGATCTGATTGTCGTCAATTACGCCAATCCCGATATGGTCGGGCACACTGGCGATTTGGCGGCGACGATGGTTGCCTGTGCGTCCGTGGACAGGGGTGTCGGGGCGGCGATTGAGGCGCTGGACGCGGTTGGCGGTGCCATGATTTTGACCGCCGATCACGGCAATTGCGATATGATGGTTGATCCTGAAACCGGCGCGCCGCACACGGCCCACACGCTTAACCCGGTGCCGGTTGCGCTGATTGGCGGGCCCGCCGGGGCCAAGCTGCGCAGTGGCGGCAAGTTGGCGGATTTGGCGCCGACGCTTCTGGCGCTGATGGGGTTGAAGCAGCCCTCGGAGATGACCGGCGAAAGTCTTCTGGTCTCGTGAGTGTGCTGCGGGCATTTTTGGTGATTTTGCTGTCTTTCGGGGCGGCCTTTGCCAATGATGTGGCGCGCACGGCCGATGAAGCGGCGGCGATGATGGATGCGGCCCGCGAGAACCTGCAAACCGCGCGCAATTCGCGCGATCAGGTGCGGGCTTTGGTGGAGGCCATTCGCGCCTATGAGGTCGCTTTGGTGGCCATGCAGGGTGGTTTGCGTGAAATCCGCGCCGCAACCCTGACCGCGCAGGAGCGCTACGAAGCCCGGCGCGATCATGTTGAGGAAACTTTGGTGGCCATTCAGTCGATCGAGCGGGCATCGGGCGCCAAGCGGGTTTGGCATCCGGGGGGGGCTTTGGCCTCGGTCCGGGCGGGCATGACCATGGCCGATCTGTTGCCGGTTCTCAACGGTGAGGCAGAGGCGCTGCGGGCGGAATTGTCCGGTTTGGCGACGCTGACGGCCCTTCAGGAAGCCGCAGAGGCGACCATGATCGAGGCCCGCGCGGATATGCGGCAGGGTGCGGATGATTTGCAGCGCGCCATGGTGGTCAAGGCCGCCAAGGCTCCACCGCCGGAGGACCGGATCAGGCGGCTTGAAGAGTTGGCGCGCAACGCCGCAGAGCTGGGCGAATTGGCCGATGGTTTGGCGGCGATCTCGCCGGTCGATCTAGAGGATATTCGCGATGTCCCCGAGGAGCGCAGTCTTGTATGGCCCGTCCAAGGGGAGATTTTGCGCGGATTTAACGAGGCGGATGCCGCCGGCGTATCGCGTCCGGGCGTGGTTTTGACAGCCGCCTCCAACGCACTTGTGATGTCGCCCACCGCGGCTGAGGTCAGCTATTCCGGGCCGTTTCTGGAGCAGGGAAATGTGGTGATATTGGAGCTTTCCAGCGAGTATCTGCTTGTTCTGGGCGGGCTTGGGCAATCCTTTGTATCCACAGGAGATAAAGTGGATGCCAATACTCCGTTAGGGCTTTTGGGTGATGAGAACACAAGTGATGAAGAATTTTTGATCAAGTTGGGTGATGCAGATAGCGCTTTTCGTCAGGAATCGCTCTATATAGAAGTTAGAGAGAACGGAATCGCAGTCGATCCGGTGGTATGGTTTGTACCGCGCGGGTAAGAAAGGGAACGAATGAGAAAGCTAATTCTCGCCGCAGCCACTGGCATTGCAGCCGGTGTTTTGGTCACCACCCAATTTGCCGCACCCATTGTGGCGCAAGAGACCGCAAAGGCGCGGACGACCTACGAAAACCTGGATCTTTTCGGCGATATTTTCGAGCGTATCCGGTCCGCTTATGTGGAAGATGTTGATGAGGAAGAGTTGATTGAGAGTGCCATTAACGGCATGTTGACATCGCTTGACCCGCATTCGTCTTTCCTGCCGCCTGACGACTTTTCGGATATGCGCACCCAGACCCGCGGCGAGTTTGGCGGGCTTGGAATTGAGGTCACTCAAGAGGACGGCTTTGTCAAAGTCGTCACGCCCATGGATGACACACCTGCCGCTGAGGCCGGGCTTTTGACGGGCGATTTTATCACCCATTTGGACGGCGAGTCGCTCCTTGGTCTGACCTTGGATCAGTCGGTTGAGAAGTTGCGCGGCCCTGTCGGGTCCGAGATTGTGATCACCATTGCGCGCGAAGGTCTTGATGAGCCTTTCGATGTGACCCTTGTGCGGGCGACCATTGAGTTGCGTGCGGTACGGGCCCGTCTTGAGGGCAACGTGCCGGTCTTGCGGGTGAGTTCCTTCACAGAGAAGACCTATCCCAATCTAGAGGCCAGCTTGAAAGAGCAGGTCGAAGAGCTGGGCGGGATCGACAATGTGGACGGTTTCGTTTTGGATTTGCGCAATAATCCCGGTGGATTGTTGACCCAAGCCATTCAGGTCTCGGACGCGTTTCTGGATCAGGGGGAGATTGTGTCGACCCGTGGTCGCGATGGTGGCAACTCCGAGCGTTACAACGCGGAAATGGGTGATTTGGCCCAAGGCAAGCCGCTTGTGGTGTTGATCAATGGCGGGTCGGCCTCAGCCTCGGAGATTGTGGCCGGTGCGCTTCAGGACCACAACCGTGCGATCATTGTGGGCACCAAGTCCTTTGGTAAAGGGTCGGTTCAGACCATCATGCCGCTTCAGGGATCGGGTGCCATCCGGTTGACCACGGCGCGGTATTACACCCCGTCGGGCCGGTCCATTCAGGCATTGGGTGTTGAGCCGGATATTTTCGTGGAGTTCGTGCGTCCTGATCCAAATGCTGAGGAAGAGGCGGAAGAAGACGCGCCACGTCAGCGCACGGAGGCGGATTTGCGCGGCTCGCTTGGCAATGACAGTTTGTCAGAAGATGAGCGCAAGCAGCTTGAGGACGAGCGTGCAGCATTTGAGGCCGCCGCCAAGCGCCGTGCGGAAGATGCGCAGATGGCGTCCGCTTTGGACATCATCAAGGGTCTGTCGGTTCTGGCAAAGGCCCAGTAATATCAAGGTGGCGGCGGTGATGGGGACCTTGCGTCCCCAACCCCGCCCCATCGACTGCGCGATGCCCAGAAACCTTTGCCGTTCGGGAACCCCACATGACCGATGATGAGATCGAGAAGCTGCCCTATCGGCCTTGTGTTGGTGTGGTGGTGATCAACACGGCGGGTCTGATTTGGTCGGGACGGCGTATCGACAACCCTGATGACGCCTGGCAGATGCCTCAGGGGGGGATTGATCCCGGCGAGGTGCCAAAGGTGGCGGCTTTGCGCGAGCTGGAGGAGGAGACGTCTATTCCAGCCGCTAGGGTCGAGATATTGGGCGAGATGGACGAGTGGTTGCCCTATGAGCTGCCCCGTGATCTGGTGCCCAAGCTGTGGAATGGCCGGTACCGGGGGCAGACCCAAAAGTGGTTTGCCATGCGGTTTGACGGCTCTGATGATCTGGTGGATATCGCCACCGGTGCGCCTGAGTTTTCCCATTGGGCGTGGATGCGCCAGTCAGATTTGATTAACAAAATTGTGCCATTCAAGCGGGAGACTTACGCCCGTGTGTTTGCTGAATTCGCGGATTTTTTGGAGGGCTGACATGCTAAGATTAACGTTGCTGTTATCGATGTTGTGCGGGCCCGCCTTCGCCCTGAGCTGCAAGGCGCCGAATTTCGGCGAGAATTTCAACGAGGCGGCGGCGGCTGAGGAAGTGTACAGTCTGATGTACGGGCATATTCAACCGGCGGATCCGGTACCGGAGTATCAGGAGGGCAAGCCGCGCGAGTTTGTGGCGGCCTTTATCGGCAAACAGCTGGGCGGTTCGGGGTTCAGCGAGACCGTGACTTTGCCGGTGACCGTCAAGACCGAATGTGTCAGCGCGTGGTGCGGGCCGGTCCCGCCTTTTGATGAGCAGATGCTGGTCTTCATCGAGCAGGTGGGCGCTGATCTTGTTCTGACCTCGCAGGCGTGTCCGGGCACATATCACCTCAAGCCGAGCTTGGGTCAAATCTCGGCGGTGCGGGCCTGCATGTCGGCTTTGCAATGTGGCGCAGAGGAAATAAGCGCTTTTGCCGACAACTGAGCGCCTTTGGCCCCTGCTGCCATCTGAGTATTTGGGGAAAGACGAAAGCCTATATGTCGAGCTCTTCTGACGGGATGATCGGGAAAAACTGGCCCTGCGACCACAGGCCGAACCATGTCTTGCCGTCTATGTCGTTATGGGCGCCGATATCCACCAAGCGGTAAAAGCTTTTTCGGTCGATCAGGGCTTCGAGATTGGCGCGGACCAAGACGTAAGGCGACGGCTCGCCGGTTTTTGGGTCGCGCATAACGCGGATCGGATTGTCCGGGCCTGCCACAGCGGTGTCGCCGACATTGGTTTCAAAGGTCAGGGTTTGGGAGGCACCTGCGCCGGTCACCTCGAAATCGACCGCCACAAACGGGGCGTCATCGACGGTGATGCCGACTTTCTCTACCGGGGTGACCAGAAAGTAATCATCGCCGTCACGGCGGAGAATCGTTGAGAACAGCCGCACAAGCGGCGCCCGGCCGATGGGGGTTCCCAGATAAAACCACGTTCCGTCCCGCGCGATGCGCATATCCAGATCGCCGCAAAACGGCGGATTCCACAGATGAACAGGCGGCAAACCGCGTTTGCCCTCACGTTGGGCGGCCTGAGCGAGGGATTCTGCGGTCGGCTTCACAATATTCTGATCTGAATTTGCCACGATTTGCCTTATCTCTTTGCCAAACAGCCCTTGCCTTGCGACAATGCCATCACACCTTACTTTAATCGAGTGCGTTTATACGAAGGATCGATCCATGAGCCAATCTCCAGACACCCTAATCCAAGATGTAGAGGGTTTGGCCCCAAAGTTAAGGGATGCCCGCGAGATGATTGCGCGGCGGATCATTGGTCAGGAGAAGGTGGTCGATCTGTCGCTGATTGCGCTTTTATGCGGTGGGCACGGATTGCTGGTGGGTGTGCCCGGTCTGGCCAAGACACGTCTGGTGGAAACGTTGGGGACGGTGATGGGTCTGAACTCCAACCGGATCCAGTTCACGCCGGATCTGATGCCGTCGGATATTTTGGGTGCGGAGGTTCTGGAAACCGGTGCGGATGGCGCGCGGGCGTTCAAGTTTATTCAAGGGCCGATTTTCTGTCAGTTGCTGATGGCCGATGAGATCAACCGGGCCAGCCCCCGGACCCAATCGGCTTTGTTGCAGGCCATGCAGGAAAAGGTGGTTACCATTGCCGGCCAAGAGCGGGTATTGGCCGCCCCGTTTCATGTGTTGGCCACGCAAAACCCGATTGAGCAGGAGGGGACGTACCCGCTTCCTGAGGCGCAATTGGACCGGTTCTTGTTGCAAATTGATGTGGAATATCCGACCCGCGATGTAGAGCGGCAGATCATGCTGGCCACCACTGGTGTTGATGATGCCACAGCCGAGCCTGTGTTTGACACGGACAGTTTGCTGGCGGCGCAGACCATCATTCGGCGCATTCCGGTGGGCGATGCGGTGATCGAGGCGATTTTGGATTTGGTTCGTGCGGCCCGGCCCGATGAGCCTGAGGCCCATCCGATGGTCAAAGAGGCGGTCAGTTGGGGCCCCGGTCCGCGGGCGGCGCAATCGCTGATGTTGGCGGTGCGGGCGCGCGCGCTTCTAAACGGGCGGCTGGCCCCCACCAACGAGGATGTGGTGGCTCTGGCTGAGCCTGTTTTGAAGCACCGCATGGCGCTTGGGTTTGCGGCGCGCGCCGAAGGCAAGAGCCTGTCGGATGTGATCACGGCCCTTGTCTCTGATCTTAGCGCGCAAAAAGCAGCCTGATTTTGGATCACCCGCAAACATCTCAGGATATTGATGCGGCCTTGGAGCTGCGCCGCGCGGCGGAGGCATTGTCGGCGTCCTTGCCACCATTGTTGGCGGAGGCGGAGCATTTGGCGGCCACGGTCATCATGGGGGATCACGGGCGCAGGCGGGCCGGTCAGGGTGAGAATTTCTGGCAATACCGGCGTGCGGTTCCCGGTGATGAATATGCGGCCATCGACTGGCGGCGTTCGGCCCGGTCGGATCATTTGTACATTCGCCAGACCGAGTGGGAGGCGGCGCAAACCGTCTCGCTTTGGGTCGATCCGGGTCAGGCTATGCGGTACCGGGGTGACAAGGCGCATCCGGCCAAGGGCGACCGGGCGGCGGTTTTGGCGTTGGCTTTGTCGATCCTGTTGAACCGGGGCGGCGAGCGGATTGCGCTCATGGGCACGGATGCGGCTGAGCCCAAACGGGGCTTGCGGCAATTGGAGCGGGTGGCCGCCGCGCTTGCCCGCGAACAGGACCGGCCCGATTATGGTGCCCCGCCCTTGGCGGCGTTGCCTCATGGCAGCCGGGCTGTGTTTATATCTGACTTCATGGGATCGCGCGACGCGTTGTTGCGGCAGGTCGGTGAGGCGGCGGATCAGGGTGTTCGCGGCTGTCTGGTGCAGGTTCTGGACGCCACCGAGGAGAGTTTCCCGTTTGACGGTCGGACCATTTTCCAGTCCATGGCCGGGGAGATCGAGTTCGAAACCGACCGCGCAAAATCGCTCAAATCGGCGTATTTGACCCGTTTGGCCCGGCGCAAGGAAGAGCTGGCGGATTTGGCGCGGCAAACTGGTTGGCTCTATCTGCACCATTTGACCTCGACCCCGCCGCGCGGCGCGATGCTATGGCTTTATGCAGCCCTTGAGGGGTTCCGTCGGTGACGCTTTTTGGATCCCTTGGCTTTTTAAGCCCGTGGCTGTTGCTGGGTCTATTGGCCTTGCCGGTTTTATGGTGGTTGTTGCGGGCGGTGCCCCCTGCCCCGATCCGGCGATTATTCCCGGCGGTGCGGATTTTGCTGGGCTTGGAAGACCCCGACAAGACGCCGGACAAGACCCCGTGGTGGTTGCTGTTGCTGCGGCTTTTGGCGGTGGCGGCGGCGATTTTGGCCTTTGCGCGACCGGTTTTGAACCCGGATGTGGGCGAGACCGGCGACGGCCCGTTGCTGGTGCTGATGGATGCAAGCTGGGCCTCGGCGCCGGATTGGCGCAAGCGGCAGGTTTGGCTGGATGGTGCGCTGGGTGCGGCTGAGCGCAATGGCCGTCCTGTGGCGCTGATCCCGTTGACCCAAGCGATACCCTCGGACGGATCACTGACCTTTCGAAGTGCGGGCGAAGCGGCGGAGCGTGTGGCGCTGATGGAGCCGCGATCCTACCCGCCGGACCGGGCCGGTTATGCGGATTGGTTGGCGGCCCAAGATGCGGACGGCTTTGACACGATTTGGGTTCATGATGGTCTGGAGACGGACGGTTCGGACGCTTTGGTGCAGCTTTTGCAATCCAAAGGCGAAGTGACGATGATGGGCAGCTCCGGCCCGCCAGAGGCGTTGCGCCCGGCGGTGTTGGAGGACGGCGCGCTCACCATCACTGCCATTCGCACGGGCGGCTTGTCCGGTCCGGTGACCGTGAATGTGTTCGGGCCCGATCCTGCGGGGATCGAGCGGGTTCTAGCCAGTTCGGACGGGTTTTTTGAGGACCAAGCGCGCGAGACGGAACTGGCGCTTGATCTACCCTTGGAGCTGCGCAACCGCGTGACCCGGTTTGAGCTGGCCCGCGGCGTCAGTGCCGGGGGTGTGGTTTTGGCCGATGACGGTCTGCGCCGCCGCAAAGTGGGTCTTGTTCAAGGCGGCGGCGAGGATGAGGGTCAGCAACTGGTGCGGCCTTTGCACTTCCTGCGCAAGGCGTTGTTGCCCACCGCCGAGATTGTGGAGGCGCCGCTTGCTGATGTGCTCGACACGGCACCAGATATGATCATTCTGGCCGATGTGGGCACTTTGGCTCCGAACGAGCAAAGCGAGCTGATCACATGGGTCGAGGAGGGCGGGCTGTTGCTGCGCTTTGCCGGTCCAAGGCTTGCGCAATCGGGCGCCGGGCAGCTTGACGAAGATCCGTTGCTGCCGGTGCGGCTGCGCGCAGGCGGGCGGTCCGTGGGCGGTGCCATGAGCTGGGGTGCGCCCAAAAAGCTGCGCCCGTTTCTGGAAGAAAGCCCGTTTTTCGGCCTTACGCTTCCCGGCGATGTAAACGTGACCTCGCAAGTGATGGCCCAGCCGGACCCGGACCTGCCCAACCGGGTGATGGCCGCTTTGGAAGATGGCACGCCGCTTGTGACCGGTCGGGCGCAAGGTCTGGGCCGTGTGGTTTTGGTACATGTCACGGCCAATGCGGAATGGTCGTCGCTGCCTTTGTCGGGGCTGTTTGTGCAGATGCTGGAACGCATCGCGCTGTTGTCGGGTCAAACCATTGGTGACGGGGCGGATCTGGAGGGCACCCAATGGGTTGCCGAGCAGATTTTGGACGGTATGGGGCGGTTGACCGAACCGCAGGTGATGCCCGGAATTGATGGAGCTTTGCTGGCCAGTGCGCAGCGCAATGCGGCCTCGCCGCCGGGGATTTATGTCTCTGGTGAGCGGCGGGCTGCGGTAAATTTGATGACCGAGGAGAGCGTGTTGACGCCATTGCAACAGCCAGCCGGGGTAACTTGGGCCGAGATGGGAATTTCAAACGAGCGTGATCTGGCGCCGCCGTTGCTGTCACTGGCGCTGCTGTTGCTGGCACTGGATGTGATTGCAACCCTGTGGCTGTCCGGGCGGCTTCGCGGCACTGGTGCTGTGGCCCTGATTGCGGTGGCGATGCTGGCCGCACAACCAGCCGAGGCGCAGGATGACGGCGCGTTTTATGCGGCCAACAACACGGTTTTGGCCTATGTGAAAACCGGCGATGCCAGCCTTGATGCGGTCTCTCAGGCGGGGTTGAGCGGGCTTAGCCAGGTGTTGAACGCGCGCACGGCGATTGAGCCTGTGGAGCCTGTGGCGCTTGATCTGGAAACCGACGAGCTGGCATTTTATCCGTTCATTTACTGGCCGATCAGCGAGCGCCAAGCGCTTCCGTCTGATGCGGCATATTCCAAGCTGAACGCGTTTTTGCGCTCCGGTGGGATGATCATGTTTGACACTCGCGACGCGCATTTGGGCGGTGGCGGGTTTGGCACGCCAAATGGGCGGGTCTTGCAAAAGCTGGCGGCCAAACTGGATGTGCCGCCCTTAGAGCCGATCCCGCCCGATCACGTTCTGACCCGCACGTTCTATCTGTTGCAGGCGTTTCCGGGGCGATGGGCATCCAATGATATTTGGGTTGAATCTGCGCCTGATGTGGAAGCGGTTGAAGGCATGCCGTTTCGAAACCTCAATGACGGGGTGACGCCGATTATCATCGGCGGCAATGACTGGGCCTCGGCCTGGGCGGTGGATGCGAACGGGCAATACCGGTTCCCGGTTGGCTCCGGTTCGGGGGGGCAGCGCCAGCGCGAGATTGCCTACCGTTTTGGCGTCAATCTGATCATGCATGTGATGACCGGCAATTATAAATCCGATCAAGTGCATGTGCCTGCGCTGTTGGAAAGGTTGGGTCAGTAATGCAGTCTGTCGTGTTCCAACCGGATGTGCCGATCGCCGTTCTGATCGCTTTGGGTGTTTTGTCGCTGGTGATGGTGGCGTTGGCCCTGTGGCGGCGCTTGCCGGGTTGGTGGCTGCGGGCGTTGGCGGCCTCGGTCTTGCTGCTGGCTTTGGCCAATCCTGCGCTGAAGGATGAGGAACGGGAGCCGCTGAGCAATGTGGTGATCGTGGTTTACGATCAGACCTCCAGCCAATCGATTGATGTGCGGCCTGAACAATTGGCACAGGCCATCGAAGATATGGACGACACGCTGGGTGCCAAGGCCACTTTGGAGGTGGTCGAGCTGCGCGTCGGCGACGGTGAGGGTCTGGACGCGGATCGTGGCACGTTATTGGCCACCGCTTTGGCGCAGGCCGCCGCCGAGCAGGCTCAGGACCGTCTGGCCGGGGCAATTATCGTGTCGGACGGGCGTGTTGATGATGCGCATGTGTTCCCGGATTTCCCTGCGCCTGTGCATGTGCTTTTGACCGGCACGGCGGATGAATGGGACCGCCGGCTGGTGGTGGAAACCGCCCCCGCTTTTGGCATTATCGGCGAGCCTGTGAGCCTGTCGCTGCGCGTCGAGGCGTTTGGAAATCCCCCCGGCGGGCACCCGCCTGCGATGCCTTTGGCGGTCTCTATCGATGGCGAAGATCCCGAATTGTTGCGCGTTCCCGTGGGTGAGACGGTGACCATCGAGATCGAGCTGACCCATGGCGGTATGAACGTGTTGCAACTGGTCGTCCCGCCGCAAGAGGGCGAGCTGACCGAGCGCAATAATTCCGCCATTGTGGAAATAAACGGCGTGCGTGACCGGCTGCGGGTGCTTTTGGTGTCCGGTGAGCCCCATGCAGGGGAGCGGACCTGGCGCAATCTGTTGAAGTCCGATCCGGCGGTCGATCTGGTGCATTTCACCATTCTGCGCCCGCCCCATAAGCAAGACGGTGTGCCGGTTTATGAGCTGTCGCTGATTGCGTTTCCGACCCGTGAATTGTTCATGGACAAGATCGACGAGTTTGATCTGATCATCTTTGACCGCTATCGCAGGCGCGGGGTTTTGCCATCGCTCTATCTGGAAAATCTGGTGCGGTATGTGAAAGATGGCGGCGCGCTTCTGGTCGCCTCGGGCCCGTCATTTGCGGGGGCTGAAAGCCTGTACCGGACCCCTCTGGCGGAGATTTTGCCGGTCGCTCCGACGGCGCAGGTGATCGAAGAGGGGTATATTCCGATGATTTCTGCCCTTGGGGCGCGTCATCCGGTGACCGAAGGTTTGGAGCAGTTTGCCCCGCGCGAGCCTGTTGACGGCGTGCCCGGTTGGGGGCGTTGGTTCCGCCTGATCGATACGGTGCCCACAAGCGGGCAGGTGGTCATGGAAGGGCCGGATGCGCGGCCCCTTCTGGTCATGGACCGGCCCGGCGAAGGGCGGATTGCGGCGCTGACCTCGGATCATGCGTGGCTGTGGTCGCGCGGCTACGAGGGCGGTGGGCCGCAATTGGAACTGCTGCGGCGTTTGGCCCATTGGCTGATGAAAGAGCCCGAGTTGGAGGAGGAAGTGCTGCGCGCGGTCTCGGACGGCTCGGAAGTGGTGGTCACCCGGCGCACCATGGGTGAGGTCGTGGGCGATCTGACCGTTACCGACCCCGACGGCCAAGAGCGTGGGTTGGAATTGACCGAAACCTCGCCGGGGCGGTTTGAGGCGGCGTTTGAGGCGGCGGAAAACGGACTTTACCGGTTGCGCGAAGGCGATGTCACATCGGTGGTGGCCGTTGGTCCAAGTGCGCCCAAAGAGTTTGAAAATCCGATCTCAACCGGGGCGATTTTGAAGCCGATCACCGATGCCACAAGCGGGGGCATATTCCGGCTTGAGGACGGGTTTCCCGATCTTCGCATGGTGCGCGACGGTCGTGTGGCGTCCGGGCGCGGCTGGATGGGATTGTCGCGGCGCGATGCCTATAATGTGGTGGATATCAAGCTGACACCTCTGGCGCCGGGCTGGCTGATGCTGCTCTTTGCCGCCGGATTTGCGGTGCTTGCATGGCGTGTCGAGGGACGTTGATCGACGCGCCACAAAAACGCGCTATATGATGACGAAACATCAGGAGCGCAGGATGATCAGAACCGCATTTACGGCTTTTACTGCCACTCTCATACTGGCGGGGACTGCCGCTGCTCAAGAGCGGGCCGACGGGTGGCGCATGGGTGGTTTTGCGACCCTTGGCCCGTCCATTTATGCAGGCGAAGATAACGACCTGAGTGTTATTCCGGCAATCAGCTATCAAACCGGGCGTTGGCAGTTCGGGCTCAACGGAGTGTCGGCGCAGGTCTGGGACGAGGGCGGCAGTGCCCTTGAGGTGCTGTTGCGGCCCCGCTTTTTCGGTCTGGTGTTCGCCGATGCGCCCGAGCTTGCGGGCATTGACCGCGACATCACCGGCGATTTGGGCGCGTCTTGGAGCTATGATGTGAGCCCTGTTACATCCATCGAGGTGACCGGTTTGGTTGAGGTGACCGGCGCCCATGGCGGACAAGAGATTGAGCTGAAGTTAGACCAAGAGGTGAGCGTGGCTGGGTTTCCGCTGTTTGTGGGGGCCTCGGTCACATGGCAAAGTGCGGATTTGAGCGGATATCTTTACGGGGTCAGCGCCAGCGAGGCGACAGGCAGCCGTGCGGCTTATGAGCCGGGATCGGTGTTGATCCCTGAAGTGTCGATCAGCTCCGGCTATCCGCTTGGGTCGGGTGCGTTTTTGTTCGGCGGGGTGCGCTACAGCGTGCTGCCCGGCGAAGTATCATCCAGCCCGATTGTGACGCGGGATGACGATTTCGGCGTATTTGTGGGCGTGACCCGGTCGTTTTAGATGGCACGGCCCTGCGCTTAATCCTCCAGGATCGCACTTCTGGACAAGGAGTTGAACTCGCGCCGGTAGAGCATCCAGATCGTGGACACGGTGGCTGCAAAAAGCGCCAGCGGCCCTAAAAGCCATGCCAATGCCGCCAGTGAAAAATACACCCCGCGCAGGCCGCGATTGAAGCTGCGGGCGGCGTAGATGTTCAACTTGGCGGCACGGTGCGCGGTCTCGTAGGCGCTTTTATCTTCGGCGTCGTTGGGGGTGGAGGCCATGACCACCGCGCAATACCCAAATAGGCGGATCGACCAGATAAATTTCAACAGCGCATAGGCCAGCATCACTAGGATCAGCATGATTTTGGCCTCCCACACGATCAGGGGTGCGGCCAGTTCGCTGCTGATGTCCTTGGCCAGTCCGGCCAGCCGATCAGCTTGGCCCAAAAGAGCAACGCCGCCGCCAATGGATAGCATGCAGGCGGAGGCAAAGAAGTTACCGGCCTGCCGGAGACCCGACAGAACGCTGATGTCGAAAATGCGCGGCTCGCGGGTGACCATTTGCTCCATCCAGCGGATCCGGTAGGCGCGCATCAGCGAATGGGTGGACGGCTTTTTGGGGTTATCGCGCTCGATCAGAACCCCCATACCGAACCATCCGCACAGCAAAACTGTCAGCGCGGCCACGTCAAAGACGGTGAAATTGGTGGCGGCTTGCATCAGGTTTTCAAACATATCCCAGTCTTTAGAGCCCAATCGCCGGCATTCCCACCGGTTTTTGGCGTAGATTTTGCGGCTGTGTCCATGTCCCGCCGCAATTTCGCCCATAAACCCCGTTTAGACTTGAGAACATTAGATAATTCCAATCGTGTATTGAGAGCTGATAATGCGTGTTTTGATAGCCCTAAGCCTGGTTTTAATGTCGATTGTGTTTGCGGATTTGGCCTTGGCGCAAGGGCGCGGCGTTGAAGCGGGCCGCGAGGCGGAGGCATGGGCAGGCGTCGGCATTTTGCAAATTCGCGGCGGCGGCATGTGTTCGGCGGCATTGATTGATCAACGCACGGTGCTCACAGCGGCGCATTGCGTTTATCCGGGCAATTCCAAGCGTTTGGTCAACCCTCAGAACGTCTCGTTTCTGGCAGGATGGCGTGACGGGATCACGGCGGCCAAGCGGACGGCGATCCGCATTGTGGCCCATCGTGATTACGATCCTACGCGTCCCTACGGCCCCAAGAATATCGCCGCCGATCTGGCGATTGTTGAACTGGCCGAACCCATTCCAAGCGATGCGGCGCGCGCTTACGGGCGCATGGACAAAGTGCGCACCGGCGAGCCGGTTTCGGTGGTGTCTTTCTCCGGCCGCCGGTCTGATGTGGCGTCAATCAATGACGGCTGCTCTGCGGGATCGCGGCAGGGCGATATTCTGAGCCTGTCTTGCGAAAGCTATCCCGGTATGTCTGGTGCGCCGATTTTCACCTACAAAAACGGCAAGCCGCATATCATCGCGCTGATCTCCGGGTCGCGTATATCCAACACTGGCCGGAACCGGGGAATTGCGCTGGCCGTTGACGCCCCTTTGGGTCGGGTGATGATCGATGCCAAGGCCACACGGACCACGGCCCGGTCGGCCCTCCCGTTTTGGAGCGCGCGTGTGGCCGCCGCCCCCTCGACTGTGGCACCGGCATCGCGCAAGATCGTCGCTGCGGGCACCGGAATTGGCAATGCCAAGCAAGGTTTGACCAGCGGTTCGGCCTCTGGGCGGAAAGTCGTGCGCCCCCCCAGCGCGTCGCAGTAACACTAGCAGTTTGATCTGAAACGCCCTAGAATGCCGCTTATGATTTCGCGTTTGCTGTTTCTCCTCTCAATCTTCTTTGCATCCGTCGCCCATGGCGATGAAGATACCCCGTTGCGCAGGCTTTTGGGGGCGGACGAGGCGCGGGCCTGGCAGGGGGTTGGGCGCATCAACATGGAAGGTGCGGGCTTTTGCACAGGTGCTTTGATTGCCCCCGATTTGGTGCTGACGGCGGCCCATTGCATGTATTTCAAACGGACCGGGCGACCGATCCCGGCCAATAAAATCCATTTTCTGGCCGGGTGGCGCAAAGGTTGGGCGGCGGCGCATCGCAAAGCCTCGCGCGTGGTTATCCATGAGGACTATGACTATGGTGACGCAAACCGGTTGGACCGTGTCGCCGCTGATCTGGCTTTGATCGAGTTGGAAAATCCGATCCGCGGAAGCGTTGTGGCACCGTTCAAGCCCCATGAGCGGCCCAAGCCGGGGGATGATGTGATGGTGGTGTCTTATGCGCAGGAACGCGCGGAAGCGCCCTCGTTGCAACGCCGCTGCGAGATGTTGGGGCGGCAAAGTTCGGTCTTGGTGCTGTCATGTGACGTCAATTACGGCGCGTCCGGTGCGCCCATTTTTGTGATGCAGGACGGCGAGCCCAAAATTGCGTCGGTGGTCTCGGCGATGGCGGAATGGAACAATCAGGATGTGGCACTTGGCGTGTCGCTGGGCCAACCTTTGGAGCGGCTTAAAACCCAATTGGCAGAAACCGATCCGGTTTTGAATTCGGTGAGCCCCAAGCCCGGACCATCGAAACTGCCGCAGGTCGGCGGGGCGCAGGGTGGCGATGACAACCCGGCCGTTGATTTTACCCGAAAAGTCGTAACACCCCCAAAAAGCTAGATATTTTTTGGCGTACCGGCCCTTGAAAGCTGGTTTTTGAGTTCCCAAATATGGATCATCGGAGGCCTAGTTAGGGTCCGATATTACGTCAAGGGCTCGTCCAATACCGGAGAGCTTTTCAAGTTTTGTTCGCTCAATGGAGGTTCATCTCATGCGACACTATGATTTTTCACCACTTTATCGTTCGACTGTTGGCTTTGACCGCTTTGCATCCCTTTTGGATCAAGTGACGTCGGCTGACACATCGGCCAACAGCTACCCACCTTACAACATCGAGAAGACCGACGAGAATGCGTATCGCATCACTTTGGCGGTTGCCGG
>CAKZTM010000066.1 GCA_937920555.1 uncultured Paracoccaceae bacterium
ATCAAAAACAAAGCACTACCCCAAAAATGACGGATCAAGACGCGTCGAGAAAATCCACCGCGCCTGACAAGTTTGTGCAAATCTGGGCTGGGCTGTTGTTTATCCATTCGACAAGCCTTAACTGATGCGCTAACACCCGGCTTCGGATAAAAACTAAGGCTAAAGTCATGGAAAATGTCGTCCTCACACTCCACCTGATCCTCGCACTGGGGCTAATTGGTGTCGTGCTCATGCAGCGCTCAGAGGGCGGCGGTCTTGGAATGGGCGGCGGCGGTGGTGGCGGCGGTGCCATGTCGGGCCGCTCGGCGGCGACCGCACTTAGCAAGCTTACTTGGATTTTGGCGATTGGCTTTTTGCTGACCTCGCTCACCCTTACGGTTCTGGCCACCCGCGCCTCCGTCGGCGACAGCGTGATCGAGCGTTTGGGCACCACCGTTGAGGGCGTTGAGCCTGCAAATGATGACGGGTTGTCCCTTGACGTGCCCGCACCTGCGCCCATCGACACTGAAAGCCCGTCCGCGCCCCCAACAATCGAATAAGCCCGTAACGATGGCCAATGTGATAGATCGGATTGATGCCCGCATCGCCGGTCTCTTGGGCTTTTGTGCCGCCAGTCACAGCCGGGCGCTAAGCCTGATCGTAATTTTAGCCAGTTTGCTGGCCATCCCGGGTTTGCAGTCCATGCCCGTCACCGACCGGGACGAGGCGCGCTACGTGCAAGCCTCCAAGCAAATGATGGAGACGGGCGATTACATCGACATCCGAAACCAAGATGCGCCGCGCTGGAAAAAGCCGGTGGGCATTTACTGGCTTCAAGTGACCTCGGCAAAGATTTTGGGGGATGGGGTGCGAAGCCCGATTTGGGCCTACCGCGTCCCCTCCGCACTGGGCATCATATTTGCAGCCGCCCTTGCCTATTGGGCGCTCCTGCCGCTCCTTGGCAGATCACCCGCGCTGATCGGCGGATTGGTTGTTGCCTCCACGGCTGGCAGCGGCGTGGAGGCGCATATTGCCAAGACCGACGCTGTACTGCTGGCCTGCACGGTGCTGGCCTTCGGAGCTTTCATCCGCATCTACCTCAACCGCGCCGCCTCATTCACCCGCGCGCATGTACTGCTTTGGGTTGGGTTGGGCGCAGGCTTTCTTATCAAAGGCCCGATCATCCTGATCCCGCTTACGGGCGCAATTCTCTGGCTGATGGCAATTGAACGCTCCACCGCCATCTGGCAAGCGCTCGGACCGCTCAAGGGTCTGTTGATCTTTGCCGCCATTGCAGCCCCTTGGTACATTGCCATCGCAATCAAAACAGACGGCGCCTTTTTTGCCGAATCCCTTGGCAAAGACCTGTTGGGCAAAGTCGGCGAGACGGCCGAGAAACATGGCGGCCCGCCCGGATATTATCTGGCCACCGTATGGGTCACGTTCTGGCCATGGATGCCGCTGGCACTTCTGTCCGTTCCCATAGCATGGGCCAGCCGCCGCTCCGCCGAAATCAAGTTGTTGTCCGGGTGGACCATCCCCCATTGGCTGCTGTTTGCGCTCCTGTCCACAAAACTGCCCCACTATATCCTGCCGGTTCTACCCGCTGTGGCCGGGATCATTGGCATGGGGGTCGCCCAAGCCAATTCCAAAGCACTACGCGGTGCTGCCACAGCCCTGTTCGTGTTGGGCGGCATCGGCGCAGGCATCTTCGCCCTAGGCCCTCTGCCGCTCTTGCAAAACGAGCTGCCCGCCATCTTGGTCCTTATGGGCGTGCTCATCCTCATTAGTCTGATCGCGGCCGCGATAGCCCTTGCCCGCGGTAAATCTTACGCCTTTGCGGGCCTTGGGGTTTTGACGTTGCTGATCATGTTCCCGACACTGACCATGATCACCGCCCCGCGCGCCGACCGGCTGTTTCTCAGCCCGCGCCTTGCGGCCATCCATGAGCAATTTGATGCATGTGCGGACCAACCCTTGCTCTCCAGCGGCTACCAAGAAATGAGCCTCGTGTTTCTGACCGAGACAGACACGCGCTTTGTAAGCCGCGATGCCCTGGCCGCACACCTCAAAGCCGATCCGAACGCCCGCGGATTTCTGCGCGTCAGTGACCAAGGGGCAATTGAAGACCTGCAACAAAAATCCGGCCACGATCTAGAGATTTTCGCCAATATTTTGGGCACCAATTACAATTCCGGGCGCGAGGTCGTCATCGCCCTTGTGGGCCGCAAAGATGCACCTGCGCTCGAAAGCTGTGCCACAGACGCGCCGCGCGATGTTGTGATGGCAGCCCCCTAATTTGCGCCTAATTGGACTTATCCACACATTATATTGATTTGACCACTTGCCGGGGCGAAGCGGTTTCTGATAGACTGGTATCCCGTGAGTATGGGAATTCCGGCACTGCCGGGGCCCTCAAAATCTGAGAATCGCGGGAGTTCCAAGCAGCATGGCACGTTACGTTTTTATCACCGGTGGGGTTGTGTCTTCGCTTGGAAAAGGCCTTGCGTCAGCCGCTTTGGGCGCGCTTTTGCAGGCCCGGGGGTACTCAGTGCGTCTGCGCAAGCTCGACCCCTATCTGAACGTTGATCCGGGCACCATGTCGCCTTTTGAGCATGGCGAGGTGTTCGTGACCGATGACGGTGCGGAAACCGACCTCGACCTTGGCCATTATGAGCGTTTCACCGGCGTGGCCGCGCGCAAAACCGATAGCGTCTCGTCAGGCCGGATCTACTCGGACGTGCTCGAAAAAGAGCGTCGCGGCGACTATCTTGGCAAAACCATCCAAGTGGTCCCCCATGTCACCGACAAAATCAAAGAGTTTATCGAAATCGGCGACGACGAGGTCGATTTCATGCTCTGTGAAATCGGCGGCACTGTGGGCGACATCGAGGGTCTGCCGTTCTTTGAGGCCATCCGCCAATTCGGCCACCAACGCCCGCGCGGCGAGTGCATCTACATGCACCTGACCCTCCTGCCCTACCTGAATGCATCGGGCGAGTTGAAAACCAAACCCACCCAGCACTCGGTCAAGGAACTGCAATCCATCGGCATTGCGCCCGACATTCTCGTGTGTCGCTCCGAGCATGACATACCCGAGAAAGAGCGCGAAAAACTCGCCCTCTTTTGCAACGTGCGGCCCGAAAGCGTGATTGCCGCCTATGATCTGAAATCGATCTACGAGGCCCCTCTGGCCTACCACAAGGAAGGGCTCGACCAAGCGGTTCTGGACGCCTTCGGGATCGCCCCAGCCCCCAAGCCGGACCTCAGCAAATGGCTGGACGTGGCGGACCGTGTCAACAACCCTGACGGGCAGGTCAAAATCGCCGTTGTCGGCAAATATACCCAGCTTGAGGACGCCTATAAATCCATCGCCGAGGCGCTGACCCATGGCGGCATGCGCAACCGGGTGAAGGTCAAGCTGGAATGGGTGAATGCGGAGATTTTCGAGGGCGAAGACGACGCGACCTCCAAGCTCGAAGGCTATCAGGGCATCTTGGTGCCGGGCGGCTTTGGCGAGCGCGGCACCGAAGGCAAGATTAAGGCCGCCCAATTCGCCCGCGAGCATAATATCCCCTATTTGGGCATATGTCTGGGCATGCAAATGGCCGTGATCGAGGCCGCGCGCAATCTGGCGGGCATCGGCGACGCAGGGAGCGAGGAGTTTGACCATGAGGCTGGCAAAAAGCGCTTCACACCGGTGGTCTACCACCTCAAGGAATGGCTGGAGGGCAACCGAACCATCCAGCGCGACGCAGATGACGACAAAGGCGGCACAATGCGCCTAGGCGCGTATAACGCGGTCCTGACCGATGGCTCCAAAGTGGCCGAGGTTTATGGCAGCACCGCCATCTCCGAGCGCCACAGGCATCGCTACGAGGTCGATATCAAATACCGCAAAGAGCTGGAGGCGGCCGGCCTGAGCTTTTCCGGCATGAGCCCCGACGGCAAACTCCCGGAGATCGTCGAGATCAAAGACCACCCGTGGTATATCGGCGTGCAGTTCCACCCGGAGCTAAAATCAAAGCCGTTCGAGCCGCATCCTCTATTTGCTGATTTCGTGCGGGCTGCGGTGGATCAAAGTCGGTTGGTTTGAGTTTAATTATGGCCGAAGTCGAAAAAGAAATCGAACGGGGCAATTGCCCAGATTGTGGGTCTGAAAGAGCAGACAAGAAACAAAGTGTACTAAAGGAATACCGTAGTCTTGAATATGACTCCGATACAGAATTCAGTATTCTGGAATGCAGGGGGTGTGGGAGATGTTATTTCAAACAATCACATACCAATAGCGAGGATTATTTTCACTATTATTGTGAGTATGAACAGAAGGAAGTGCAGGAATATCAGGAGCACGTTGATTATTGGCCACCGCCAAGCAAACGGACGAAACCAGCCTGGTTTGATGATCTGATTTTGTTTGATCATGATCTTCACAGGCTTTTGGGTGACGTTTATACGGCATTAGACAACAATCTTGACGTATTGGCTGCCATCGGAATGAGAACCGTTTTTGATCGGAGCTCCGAGTTGTTGAAGATTCATCCAAATAAGTCGTTCGCTCAAAAAATTGCTACTTTAGTTGATCAGGGCGATATCACCAAAAATGAAGGCCCCCTATTGGTGGCGGTTGTTGATGCGGGAAGTGCAGCGGCACATAGAGGTTGGCGACCAAAGCCATCAGAGCTAAATGCAATGATGACAATATTAGAGAGCTTTCTTCATCGCACTTTTCTTCTCGAACATGTTGGGAAAAGCTTAGCAAAAAAGGTTCCTCCCAGACCATCTTGACCATATGTGACCAACATATGGTCGCGTCCGCCCCTCCCGAAGGGTGGACGCATTGCAGCGCCACACCCAACACCAGCGCTCAAGATCGTTGCACCATAAAGTGAGCAACTCAAATACTCCAAAAGCGTCCCCCCAGGGG
>CAKZTM010000067.1 GCA_937920555.1 uncultured Paracoccaceae bacterium
TCGCGCCGGATCGACCTTGCGGCCACATCCGACGACGCGGAAACCCGCCAGTCCCTATACCTGTCCGATCTCGTGGCGCTGACCCAGCTTCCCGAACAAATCGCGGAACTCACCGACCTCAAACACTTGTATTTTTGTGAGGCGCCGGAGGGCGTATCTGTGCCGATATTTGGTGCGTTCAATGTCCGGAATTTGGTGGATTTCAATGTTCTGGCCGATCTAGGTGGCCTCGAAACACTCGACCTGCGCAATACTGGAATAACAGTCCTGGACTGGATATCCGGCCTCACAGCCCTCACATCGCTGAACCTCACCAGCACCGAGGTACAGAACATCGAACCGCTCCAGTCCCTCACAGCACTGACAGAGCTGCACATCGCAGGCACCAAAATACAGAACATCGAGCCGCTCCAGACCCTCACAGCCCTCACATCGCTGGATCTCTCACACACTCAAATACAGGACCTCGATGTCCTGCTGCACCTCCCTGAATTCTTTGAAGAACGCGCGCGATATCTCAACTACACCAACACACCCGCAGCTAAAAATGACCGGCGGCTTGATCTGCTCTCCCGCCTGCCATCTGACCGCTGCGCCATTGAGACCATGCAATATCTCAAAGGCACCCATCCGGATTTTCGCGATCCACCCGCCAAAGCGACCCAGACGCTGCTTGCCGCCGCAAACCCGGTCCAGCTGGAACTGTCCGACGGCAAACTCACCGCCGCCAATCCGGGCCCGCCGGAGCGGCACAATCCGGTTGATCTCGACCAGCGGCTCAAAGGTCAGCGGCAGATGACCGCCGCACTTCAGGCCGAAATGGCAACCGCCCAAGTCCCGCCCGCCCTGATCGCGCGCCTCGACCGTTACGCCGCCGCATTGACCCATGAGCCGCCAATATTCTTTGTGATGGACGCGCCCATGTCCATGTTGCGCGGCAGTATCGCCGACAAATATCTGACCGAAGGGCTGGATGGCGGCTTGATCGACGGCTTTCACCACTTGATCGCAACCCACGACGCCTTGGCCCCGTTGATGAAACCGCCCTCCGACGAGGAGGTTGCCGCCCTGGCGGCCCTGCCGGAGCCGTCCGATGATGCAACGCCCGAAGCCATCGAAGAGTTGGCCGATCAAACGATCGCGGCCTTGGACGAGACCGTGGACAGTTCCATCACCGATGTTGTGAATGCCATTAACGACCTCGCAGACGCCTCCCGCGAAAAACCCGGTTTCCGCAAACGCGCTTTGGCCGGACTAGGCGGCCTCTTGGCGGCTATGGGCTCTGTTGCGGGAATTGCCTCTTGGGCAGGCTCCCCGCAAGGGGCTGCGGTGCTGGCCAAGCTCCAACCGATCTTGGAAATCATCAAAGCATTTTTTGGATTGGCGTGATGGCGGCCCTGACGCTCGACACGCCCACCGGTCCATTCACGCTGATCGAACAAGACGGCGCGATCACCAAAGCCGCTTGGCGTTCAGGCGGCACGGATAGGACTGCGCTGTTGAGCCGCGCGGCCGATCAGATCCGCGCCTATTTTGGGCACGAGTTGGAGCGCTTCGAGCTGCCCTTGCATGTGGAGGGCTCGCAATTTCAACGCGATGTTTGCGAGGCCATGTGCGCGATCCCGTTTGGACATACCCGCACTTACGGCGATTTGGCCCGCGATTTGAACGCTCCGGCTCAATCCATTGGCCAAGCCTGCGGCGGCAATCCGATCCCGCTGATCATACCTTGTCACCGCATCCTTGGGGCCACCAATTTGGGCGGGTTTTCGGGAACCCACGGGGTTGAGACCAAAGTCGCTTTGCTCAAACATGAAGGGGCTGCGTCGCTTTTGATCTAAGACCGCGCCGCGCAATTGCGACATCGCCCGCTATCCATCTTTGCCATGATCGCGATCCGCAATGGCTCCACTCAGCTGGACCGTTCCGCTTTAAACCGGGCTCACTTAAAGCTCTGTGAAATCACAGATTTCAACAGGTTAGGTGATGGATGATGTCGCAAGTTAACAGCAAATCGCTTTAGTCGAGTTGAATTGGGGTCACAGCCAAAAGCAAGCCTTGCGAGACCTCCAAGTCAGGCCACCAAACCGGCCTTTTTCCAAGTTTTGACGACACAGTCGAAGGCTAATCTGCATCCCTGAATGCAGCCATAACATGGTCACTTTTTGAAAGGGCTAAAAATCCCGCAAACTGCTGTAATTATTATGAAAAACTGAAAACTCGCAGCTCCACTCAACTAGTTGAGTCGAACCCGACAAAACGCCCCCCAAAAGAGGCCCCCGAAACCCAGCAACCGCGAACCCACGCGGCCCCAAAACAACGCAACCCGAGCTTCCAAATTCCCGCCTAGACCAGTCTGTTGCCCAACCGCTCCAACATGCCCAGACATGCCGCCAATTGATCACGCGCCACAAACTCATCCGCTTTGTGCGCCTGCGCGATCGATCCGGGCCCGCACACCACCGCAGAGATACCCGCTTGCTGGAAAATCCCCGCCTCGGTCCCAAATGCCACCACATCGCGCCCATTGGCACCGGTCAGCTCAGACACCAGCCGAACCGCCGCGCTGTCATCCATGGGCAACAGCCCGACAACATCGCCAACCAGATCAACCTCAATCCCGGCACTGGGATGAACCGCCTTCATCGCTGGCTCCAGAACATCAGCCACATAAGGGTCCATGATACTGTCAACAAAGCTCAGGTCCTCAGGCTGAACGCTGCGCAAATCCCACTCAAGCGTCGCCCGCTCCGGGATCACATTGGCCGCCACACCACCGCGCAACTGCCCGACCTGACAGGTGGACCAAGGCGGATCGAACGGGCTGTCCTTGGGGGCACGGGCCTTCAAAGCCTCCCGCACTTCCATCAGCTTGCCCGCATACATCACCGCAAACTCAATGGCGTTCACCCCCAGATCCGGCTGCGAGGAATGCCCGGCCAGCCCGGTGAAATGGGTGTGGGTCTCCCGGCATCCCTTGTGGCCGTTGATGATCCGCATCTGCGTGGGCTCGCCGATGATCGCGACCGAGGGCTTAAGCCCCTGCGCCACCAGCTCCGTCACCAAAGCCTGACCGCCAATGCAGCCGACCTCCTCGTCGTAGGTGAACGCAAAATGCACAGGCCGGGCCAGATCAAGCGCTGCATAGCGCCCGGCCATCACCAATGCACACGCAATAAACCCCTTCATGTCGCAGGTGCCGCGCCCGTAAAGCAGCCCGTCGCGCGCCACCATCTCAAAAGGATCACTGGTCCAGTTCTGTCCCTCCACCGGCACCACATCCGTGTGCCCCGACAGCACGATCCCGCCATCTCCCTCAGGCCCCAATGTGGCGAAAATATTGGCCTTGGCACCGGTGGGATCGGCAAACACCTGACACCGCGCCCCAAGCCCGCTCAGATACGCCTCCACATAGCCGATAAGCGCCAAATTGCTATCGGACGAGACTGTGGCAAATCCCACCAAATCCCCCAAGATACGCTCCACATCGCCCAAATCACTCATTTGACGAACAACTCCCGCGGGTAATCCGCCAAAGGCACAGCCGGACCAGAGCCCGCAACCCGCAGCGTCTCAGTGATCTCCAACCCCCATGTGTCCATCCATAAAGCAGGCATGAAATGAAAGGTCATATTGGGCTCCAAAATAGTGTCGTCAGACTGGCGGATAGAAAATGTCCGCTCCCCCCAATCGGGAGGGTAAGACAAACCAATGGGATAGCCGCAACGCCCCTCACGCTCAATCCCGCGCCGCTCCAAAACACCGTAAAATGCGCGCGCCACATCGCCTGCCGTGTTGCCCGGACGGGCCGCGTCAATGCCTGCATCAATCCCCTCGATCACAGCCGCTTCTGCCCGTTTCAGATCATCGGGCGGCGTGCCCAAATAGATGGTCCGGCACAACGGACAATGATAACGCCGGTAGACGCCTGCAATCTCGAAAAACGTGCCCGCACCACTCTCAAAAGGCCGGTCATCCCAAGTCAAATGCGCCGCTGTGGCATCCGCACCGGTGGGCAACAAAGGCGCGATGGCCGCATAATCCCCGCCAAAAGCGCCGGCCTCATCCTCGGCCCCCCAAACGGCACTATGCAAAATCTCCGCCACAACTTCGTTTTTGCGACGGCCAACCTCCATCACCTCGAAAATCCGCGCATGCATGTTCTCCACAATACGCGCCGCACGGGTCATGAACCCGATTTCCGCCTCCGACTTCACCGCCCGGCACCAGTTCACCAAGGCCGTGGCATCCGCCACCGGACCGTCGTGAAGACCAGACAAAACCGCATGAGCACGGGCGGAATAATAGTAATTCTCCATTTCCACACCCAAACGGAGCCTGCCCCAACCGCGCTCAGCAATCACAGCGGCCAAGGTCTCCATGGGATGACGCTCGACGCTCATCACATAATCATCGGAATAAGGCACCATATCTGCGGGCTGCATGTAACAGGTGCGAAGCGCCCCCATCGTGTCCATCTTGCGGCCCCAAAATACCGGATCGCCGTCCGGGCCAACCAAAACGCCCTGATGCACGTAAAAAGACCAGCCGTCATACCCGGTCAGCCACGCCATGTTGGACGGATCACAGGTGAACAGAACCTCGACACCGGCCCGGGCCATGGCGCTGCGCACACGCGCCAAGCGGTCCGCATATTCACCCAACTCAAACGGTAACTGCGCTGGTGCCATGATCTTCCCCCCGGATTTGCATCAACCCTGCATCAAATTCGAATTATTCACAATTTATCAATCATGATCGTCAACCTTCCACGCACCACACCCCCGGCATCCGCTTTGAGAAGTTGAACGACCATGGAAAACGTCCTTACCCGAAAAATAAGCGGCCAAGGGGTCGGACGCTCGCCGATTTCCGACACTGAAAAACTGGGCGACCGATTTGTGCGCCTGGCAGAGAAAAAAATCGGCCCGATCCTGCGCACAGCCGTCAGCGGAATGATTTTGGAAAACGAGGTGACGCGCTTGTCGGCGGTGGCCGAAGGCATCCCGGTCCCGGCCCTTTTGGGTGTGTTCTCATTTGAAGGATCGGCCGCTCATGCGCTGATCAATGTCAGTGCCGATTTGGTCTATCACATTGTCGATCTGATGATGGGCGGTGATCCTGAAACATGCCCGATCCCCACAACCCGCAGCTTTACGGCGATTGATTACGCGCTGATGGAAGGGATATTGGACGCGGCCATGCGCGCGTTCGAAGAATCCTTGTCGGAAATTTTGGACGGACCGCTTAGAAGCGGGTTCAAGCTGATGGATATTCAGCAAAACATCACCCATGTCAGCATTGCCACGGACAATGCGGATGTGCTGGCACTCAACGCCTCTTTGGATGTGGGCGAAGCGGCACGCGGGGGTGACATCGATCTTGTGATCCCGCTCTCGTTGTTGGACGTTGTGCGCTCGTCAGTGGCCAAAAAGGAAGTCGTGAAATCCGCAGACATCAAGGATATTTGGCGCGACCGGATGACCCGCGCCGCGACTGAGGCCGATATCCCGCTCACAGCGATTTTGCATACGGCCAAGTATAAGGCCCAGTTTCTGGAGGATCTGGAAGTGGGTCAGATCATTCCAATTCCCACAAAAGCCCCCCAGAACGTCAAGCTGGTCACACGGCAAAATGGCGTGATCGCGGTTGAGGTCGCCACAACCAAACTTGGCGCATTTGAGGGCAAAAAAGTGCTCAAGCTGACCAGCCCGATCAACCCCACATTATCGGACTATCTCAAACGGGCCATCACGGAGAATTAGACGGCCCGATCCCCGATCCTCGATCTCCGATCCACGGCCCCCGACCCGCTCTTTCTTCGTTCCATAAATATCCATGGTGCGACCAAAGCTGCCCGCGCGCCTGACCGGTGACGCGCCGTTCGTTAACTTCAGGTTCAATTTCGTTAACAGCCCCTTACCGAACGCTGCCTTAATGGGGGTAAGGCCGACAATTTGTCATATCGATGTCATACACATGTCATACACATTGATGACTCTGATTTAACGCCAAACGACCCGCGTTAACGAATTGATTCGAAACGAAATTCGGACCCACCAAACGGGCTCCAAGGCCAAAACCACCGGATAAGGTATATATTTTTCTTCGCATCTGCAAAAAACACTGCCCGCACCACACAGGTAGAGCCCCCGCCTCCGATTTTTCAATTCCCAACCCGGCCCATCCCCAGTTCCTGCTTTTCCCAACAGCACGGGTATTGTATGTCCCACATCGTGCGCGGCCCCGTGGCTCAACTGGATAGAGCAGCCCCCTCCTAAGGGGCAGGTTATTGGTTCGAATCCAATCGGGGTCACCACCATTTCAGCCCACGCCCAGGCACCGCCCGACCTACACTCAAAACAGCCCGTCAGCGGCCCCGTTGAGCGTTATGATTTGACCCCAACGCCGCCCAAAAGCACCGTCAATACAGCCTCGGCCGCATCCTCATAAAACCCGTCTGATTGCGCTTTTTGCCCAAGAATAGCGCCGATTTGGACCTCGAAATCCGCGTAATGTTGCGTGGTGGCCCAAATCACGAAAA
>CAKZTM010000068.1 GCA_937920555.1 uncultured Paracoccaceae bacterium
AGACGTTTGATGTTGGATGATGAACAGCATTTCGTCATGGGCGTCAGATTGGCGGTTTTGCGCGCCTAGAATAGGGTCAAGCGCAAGGTAGTCGATGTAGGACATATCCTTGGCAAAGGACATCTGCGCCCCTTCTTTTGACGGGTCATAGGCGGTCATGGGTGAGCCTTTTGGATTTGGGTTTGCAGGGTTGTTGCCACAATTGTCCCACCGGGGATCGAGGTGCCAAGCTCCTGAAACGCGCAGATAGACAGGTTGACGTGCTGTTCAAACACCGACCGTGCGCGGACTGCGTCGCGGGAAAGTACGACCTCGTAAAGGTCTTCATGCGGGCCGGTCGCCATCGCTTTGGAATAGACGTCGGCCACGGCAGGGGCTTTGTCAGGGTGGCTTTCGAACAGGTCGCGCAGCCCGGTCTGGATGAAAAGTTGATAGCGCCCCAGTTGGTCAGCCAATTGGCGCTGGAAATGTTGTAGCCACGACGCGTCGGCCGCACTGATCAGCGCCGCGTGAAAGGCGGTGTGGCGCCGGTTCCACAAATCAATATCGCTTTGCGTTCCGGTCACGGACATCGCAGGTGTCTTGGATAACTGGTGAAAGGCCCCAATGACGCGGGCTTCCCAAGCATCATCTCCGCGCTCAACGGAGCGTTGGAACAACGTGCCCTCAATCGCGCTGCGACTTTGTTCAAGATCAAGCAATTCGCTGAAAGAGATACCGGCTACGCGAAACCCCTTGTTATGCGCGATAGCGACGAGCTTTTCAGTGCTGAGACGATTGAGGCATTCGCGGATTGGCGTCACACCAACCCCGTAACGTTCGGCCATTGCGGGCAATCGCAGCGGGCCGTCTGGCGCAAGGTTCAACGACAGGATATCGTCTCGCATCTGCGCATATAGTGCATCCGATTTTGACAGTGTCTTTGTCATATAAGCTCTTTTCCCCATGCCTAAGTATATTATGCGAATAGATCAATTGTATACGATGATACAAATCTGCCTATGATATGCAATGCATCTCTTGCCTCTTGCCATGGTGATCGGGCAGGGTAGGGGGATGCGAAATATAACTCATACTATCGATTGGGACGATATCTTTGCCAACATGGCGCATATCCCAGGATCCGAAGGACTTCCGGCCATTTGGGCGGAACGGGCTTTGGCCTATCGCGCGGCCACGCCGGGCATCGAAAAAGACATCCCTTACGGTGACCATCCACGCGAGAATTTTGACCTCGTGTTCCCCGATGGCACCCCCAAAGGGTTGGTCGTGTTCGTGCATGGTGGCTATTGGATGCAGCTTGATAAATCCTATTGGACCGACTTGGCCGAAGGTGCGCGGGCCAATGGTTGGGCGGTTTGTCTGCCAAGCTATACCTTGGCCCCAGAGGCGCGCATCAGTCATATGACAATGCAAATCGCAGCGGCGATTGACGTGGCCGCCGGCGCGATTGCAGGCCCGGTTCGGATCAGCGGGCATTCAGCTGGCGGGCACCTTGTCAGCCGAATGATCTGCGACGACACGCCCCTTTCCAAGGCGACGCTGAACCGGTTGGAGCTATGTCTGTCGATCAGCGGTTTGCATGATCTGCGGCCGCTTTTGAAAACCACCATGAACGACACGCTTCACCTTGATATGGAGGAAGCAACACGCGAAAGCGCGATCCTGCATAGCCCGTTCGCCGGCGTGCCGTTTCATGCGTGGACGGGCGGCGGTGAGCGGCCAGAATTTATCCGGCAAGCCAAACTGCTTGATAACATCTGGTCGGGCCTTGGTATGCAGTCGACATGCACAATAGATGGTAAGCATCACCATTTTTCTGTCATCGACGGGCTCAAATCACCGGATTCCAAGATCACGCAAGAATTGACTTTTGAAGCAACAGCGCCGACAGGCAATTAAACCGGCAAACTTAGGCTGTCCTTCACCGCATCCATGACCACGTTTGTTGTCACCTTTACCACGCAGCATTGTTTGAACAGGAACTCATTGAGAAAAATATTGTAGTGCGCGATGTCTTTCGCCGCCACGCGCAGCAGGAAATCAGCATCCCCTGTCAAAGCGAACACCTGCAAAATCTCTGGCCGTGCCTTTATAGCCTTGGTGAAGTTTTCAACTTCGCTGACCTCGTGCCGCCGCAGGCTGACCATCGCGATGGCACAAAAGGTCAGGCCAATCTTCTCTGGGTTGATCCGCGCCTCATAGTTTTCGATGACCCCCTCATTTTCGAGGGATTGAATGCGGCGCCAGCACGAAGATGTCGACGTGTTGGCCGCTTCCGCGATTTCGTTTTTGGTTAGACGCGCATTCCTTTGGATGGCCCTTAGAATGCGCCGGTCTGTTTCATCAATTTCCATGCTCACCCGCGAGAATAAAAACCACATTGACGCGCATATGTGAACGAATTAGCCGAATATATCAAGTTTTGCGAGATGAGAGGAAAATAAATTCAGGCAAAGTGGGGCAATATGCTCAGGTAACGTCCCGGGAGAGTTCGCATGAGCCTAGATTTTCAGGAACCGATCGACAAAGAGTATGAACTCGCCGATCGCTATGCCTTGCGCGACGGGCGTGTCTTCCTGACCGGGACGCAGGCCTTGTTGCGCTTGGTTCTTGATCAAGCCCGGCGCGATTTGGATGCCGGGCTGGATACTGCCGGATTTGTTTCAGGTTACCGCGGATCGCCCCTTGGTGCTGTCGATCAGGAATTCCAGCGCAATGCCCAAATCGTAAGCGACCATAAAGTAACCTTCCTTCCTGCAATCAACGAAGATCTGGCTGCGACGGCGGTTCTTGGCAGCCAGCAAGTTGAAACCGATGAAGATCGCTCCGTGACCGGTGTGTTTGGCATGTGGTACGGCAAAGGCCCCGGCGTCGATCGTGCTGCTGACGCTCTGAAGCATGGCAATGCTTATGGTGCCTCTGAAAACGGTGGCGTGCTGGTTGTTGCAGGCGATGATCATGGCTGCGTGTCGTCGTCTATGCCGCATCAGTCAGACGTCGCTTTCATGAGCTTTTTCATGCCCATCCTCAATCCGGCAAACGTCGCCGAGATTTTAAGCTTTGGCGAATACGGTTATGCGCTATCGCGCTTTTCGGGTATGTGGGTCGGGTTCAAGGCGATTTCCGAAACGATTGAATCGGGTATGAGTGTCGACCTTCAGCCCGGCCGCGTGTTCGCCGAGCCAGATTATGAGGTGCCCGCAGAGGGATTGCATTATCGTTGGCCCGATTTGCCGGGGCCGCAGATCGAAGAACGGATGGAGGCGAAAAAGAACGCGGTGCTGGCCTTCGCCAGAGCGAACCCAATTGACCGTGCCATCTTTGGCAATCCGAACGCCAAATTTGGCATCGTAACAACAGGCAAGGGCCACCTTGATCTGATGGAAGCGCTGAGGCTGCTTGGCATTGACGCAGAGCGCGCAAAGGCGATTGGTCTTGATGTTTACAAGGTCGGGATGGTTTGGCCGCTTGAACATCACGGTGCCCTTGCCTTTGCGCAAGGCAAGGAAGAGTTGCTGGTGGTCGAAGAAAAGCGTGGCATCATTGAAAGCCAGCTTAAGGAATATTTCTACGACAATCCGGGGCAAAAACCCGCCCGTATGATCGGCAAACGGGACGAGAACGGCGCGCGCCTTCTTCCTTGGATTGGTGAATTGACCGCGACGCGGGTTGCGCAGGTTGTGCGGGCGCGCCTTTTGGCTGTGTTCCCAGACCTTGACCTACCTGATCCCGCATCAGAACTGGCCCCGCCGATGATCACGGCATCGGGGTCGGCGCGCACGCCTTATTTCTGTTCAGGGTGTCCGCATTCCACGTCCACGAAAGTGCCAGAAGGGTCCGAGGCCCTTGCCGGGATTGGCTGTCACTTTATGGCAAGCTGGATGGACCGGAAGACGACGTCGCTTATTCAAATGGGCGGCGAGGGTGTGAACTGGATCAGCCGGTCTCTTTACAATGGCAACAAGCATATCTTCCAGAACTTAGGCGATGGCACGTATTACCATTCCGGGTTCATGGCGATCCGTCAGGCCATCGCGGCCAAAACAAACATCACCTATAAAATTCTGTTCAATGACGCAGTGGCCATGACCGGCGGACAAAATGTTGATGGTCCGATCTCGGTTGAGTCGATTGCGAAAGAGCTTCGCGCGGAAGGCGTAGATCGTATAGCGGTCGTTTCAGATGAACCGCAGGCCTTCAAAAGTGGGGATTTCCCGTCAGGTGTGACCATTGATGACCGGCGTCAACTTGACCGCGTGCAGCGCGACCTGCGCGAGGCGTCTGGTGTTTCGATCCTGATTTATCAGCAAACATGTGCGACCGAAAAACGCCGCTTGCGCAAACGTGGTAAACTGGAAGACCCAAAGAAGTTCGCAGTGATTAACGGTCTCGTCTGTGAAGGATGTGGTGATTGTTCTGTTGAATCCAATTGCCTGAGCGTGGAGCCGAAAGAAACGCCCTTTGGGCGCAAGCGTCAGATCAATCTGAACTCATGCAACAAAGACTTTACTTGCGTGAATGGATTCTGCCCCAGCTTTGTGACCGTCGAAGGTGGCACCCGCAAAAAACGTACGCCTGCGGATGTTTCAACAAAGCTTGAAGCGTTACAGGCGCAGCTAACCACGCCGCAGATGCCCGATCTTGAAGTGCCGTTTGACGTTCTGGTGACAGGTGTTGGTGGAACGGGCGTTGTCACTGTCGGTCAGTTGATTGCGATGGCGGCACATCTGGAAAAAAAGGGCGTATCGGTTCTTGATTTCATGGGGTTTGCGCAAAAATTTGGCCCTGTGATTTCGTACCTGCGCCTTGGTGCACGCCCGGAGCTTGTTAAACAAGTGCGGATTGAAGAGTGCGCGGCAGATGCCCTGATTGGCTGTGATCTTGTCGTCAGCACGATGCCCAAAGCGTCCAAAACTTTCAAACCCGGCTTGACGAAAGTGGTGTTGAACAGTGCCGAGATGCCAACAGGGGAATTTACCCGCAACCGGGATGCCGACTTGAACGCGGCCAAGCGTCTTGATGCGATTCAAGATATCGTCGGGGCGGCAAACATGCGCGCGATTGACAGCAACCATGCCTCTAACGCGCTCTTGGGGGATGGGGTTTATTCAAACATTCTGCTGCTTGGTGTGGCTTGGCAAAGCGGGCTGGTTCCATTGTCCTTGGACGCGCTGATGCGTGCGATTGAATTGAACGGCGTGGCGATTGAAAACAACAAGGCGGCCTTTACCTGGGGCCGGATTGCCGCAGCATTCCCAGACGCCTTTGCCGAACTGGCCCAAGCAGAGCTGAAATCGCCTGAAACCCTTGATCAGCTGATCGACCGTCGCGCGGCGTTTCTGGCTGAGTATCAAAATGCGGCGTGGGCCGACACATATCAATCAGTGATCGCAAGTGCCCGCAAGGCAGAAGCGCGTCTTGATACACAAGCGCGCGCATTCACCACTGCGGCGGCGCGGGCGCTGTTTAAGGTGATGTCCTATAAGGACGAATACGAGGTTGCGCGCCTGCATGTTCAATCCGGTTTTGTTGAAGGGCTGAGTGATAAATTCGAGGGCGACTTTAAGGTAAAGTACCATCTTGCCCCACCGCTGTGGCCATCTAAGCGCGATGCGCGCGGCCGTCCAATGAAGACAGAGTTCGCCAGTTGGATTCGCGTGCCCATGAAGGCGCTGGCAAAGATGAAAGCCGTGCGCGGGACTGCATTTGACCCGTTTGGGTACTCCCAGGAACGCAAGATGGAGCGTGAGATGATCGCAAAATGTGAAACGACGATTGAGCGTTTAAGTGCGCAGTTATCACAAAATACTATTGCGCAAAGCGTTGATATTCTCGAAACCTTTATGGAAATCAAAGGGTTCGGTCCGGTGAAGGAAGCCGCCGCAGAGGTATGTTTGGCCGAGATCGATCAGAAACTGGCAACCATAAAGACTTAATCGTCGGGTTTTATAGTCCGATAGGGTAGATATGCTTATACTGACGAAATGTTGATGTTACGACTTTTCGTGAAAAACGTTTCTTTGTAACATGAAATGTGCTATTCTGACATGACTGGAAATGAGGTCCCTCTTTGTCTGCATATATCTTAGATGCTGTTCGTACTCCGATTGGGCGCTATGGCGGCGCGCTATCATCTATACGCGCTGATGATCTGGCAGCGCTGCCCATAGCAGAGTTGAAGAAACGAAATGCACAGATCGACTTTGGTCGCATTGATGATGTGATCCTTGGCGATGCAAATCAAGCGGGCGAAGATAACCGGAACGTGGCCCGCATGGCCGCCCTTCTTGCTGGATTGCCGGAAACAGTCTCCGGGACCACGATCAACCGCCTGTGTGCCTCTGGCATGGATGCGGTTGGCATGGCGGCGCGCGGGATCAAAGCGGGCGATTACCAATTGGCCATTGCAGGCGGTGTTGAAAGCATGAGCAGGGCACCATTTGTGATGCCCAAGGCCGCCACACCCTTTTCGCGCAGCAACGCTGTTTACGACACAACAATCGGTTGGCGTTTTGTAAACCCCGCGATGAAAGCCGCGCATGGGATCGATTCAATGCCTGAGACGGCTGATAATGTTGCCGAGGATTTTGGCATCAGCCGTACTGACCAAGACGCTTTTGCAGCGCTATCCCAAGCGCGCTTTGCGGCGGCGCAGCAAGCTGGCGTCTTTTCCGACGAAGTTTTCGCAGTCGAAATCCCCCAGCGCAAGGATGATCCGCTTGTTTTTGATACGGATGAACATCCGCGCCCCGGTACAGATGCCGAAAAACTGTCTAAGCTGAAGGGCGTCAATGGTCCTGATAAAACGGTGACCGCAGGCAATGCCTCTGGTGTGAACGATGGGGCGGCGGCCTTGTTGTTGGGCGATGAGGTGGCGGCAAAAGCGACCATGCCGCTGGCTCGGGTTGTCGGCATGGCCGCTGCTGGTGTTGCGCCTCGCATCATGGGGATTGGCCCTGTACCGGCCACCCGTAAGGTGTTGGAACGCACAGGTTTGACGCTTGATCAGATGGACGTGATTGAGCTGAATGAGGCCTTCGCATCCCAAGGCTTAGCTGTCCTGCGTGAATTGGGACTGCCGGATGATGCGCCGCATGTGAACCCTAACGGGGGTGCCATCGCGCTGGGTCATCCTTTGGGCATGTCTGGCGCGCGGCTGGTGATGACAGCTGCCTATCAATTGAAGCGAACCGGTGGCCGCTTTGCGCTTTGCACGATGTGTGTGGGCGTGGGGCAGGGAGTTGCCATGATTATCGAACGCGTTTGAGGAGACCGGAATATGTATGCACAGATGGTAAAATCCACCGGTAAAGGTGTCGCGTCCCGTGAAGACATGACCCCTGAGGACCGCCAGTTTCAGGATCGTATTGATGCGGGCGAAAAGATCGAACCCAAAGACTACATGCCTGATGGTTACCGCAAGAACTTGATCCGCCAGATTGGCCAGCATGCCCATTCGGAAATCGTCGGCCAGCTTCCTGAAGGTAATTGGATCACGCGCGCGCCCACCTTGGAACGTAAGGCAAATCTACTGGCAAAGGTGCAGGATGAGGCGGGTCACGGGCTTTATCTTTATTGTGCGGCCGAAACGCTTGGCGTGTCGCGCGATGAGATGTTTGAAATGCTGCACGATGGACGGATGAAGTATTCGTCAATCTTCAATTACCCAACGCTGACATGGGCCGATATGGGAGCTGTTGGGTGGCTTGTCGATGGTGCCGCAATCATGAATCAAGTGCCATTGCAGCGCACATCCTATGGTCCCTACGCCCGCGCCATGGTTCGGATTTGCAAAGAGGAGAGCTTTCACCAACGCCAAGGTTATCACATCATGATCAAGATGGCGCGTGAGGGGTCAGCCGATCAAAAACGCATGGCGCAGGATGCGTTGAACAGGTTCTGGTACCCGTCTTTGATGATGTTTGGCCCCTCTGACAAGGACAGCGTCCATTCGGCCCAATCCATGGCGTGGAAGATCAAAATGAACACCAATGACGAGTTGCGCCAAAAGTTCGTCGATGAAACCGTGCCGCAGGCTGAATACCTTGGTCTGACGGTGCCCGATGAGCATCTCAGCTGGAACGCAGAAACCGGGCATTACGACTTTTCAGAGCCTGATTGGAGCGAATTCTCCGACGTCATATCGGGCAATGGTCCGTGCAATGTTGATCGTTTGAATGCGCGCAAAACAGCGTGGGATGACGGCGCGTGGGTCCGCGACGCGATGATGGCCCATGCGGATAAGAAAGCGCAGCGGCGCATGGCAGCGGAGTAAAGATATGTCCCGAGAATGGCCCCTTTGGGAAGTGTTCATCCGCGGCCAACATGGCATGAGCCACCGCCACGTTGGATCTTTGCATGCCGCAGATGCAGAACACGCCATCAAAAATGCACGCGATGTCTACACCCGTCGCAATGAAGGTGTAAGCATCTGGGTTGTGGAAGCCCAGGATATTGCAGCCTCTAGCCCGTCTGAAAAAGGCCCACTTTATGAGCCTGCAAAGGACAAAGTGTATCGCCACCCAACTTTCTACGACATCCCGGACGAAGTTGGGAAAATGTGATGACCCCGCTTTTTGAATTCCTTCTTCGGCAAGGCGACAATGCCTTGGTGCTTGGCCATCGGACATCTGAATGGTGCGGCGTTGCCCCTGCCTTGGAAGAGGACATCGCATTGGCCAATACCGCGTTGGATTTGATCGGCCAGACGCAACTGTGGCTCGGTTATGCGGCTGAGGTTGAAGGTGCCGGGCGAAGCGCAAACGATTTGGCGTATCTGCGTGACGTTTATGATTTTCGAAATGTCCTGATGCTTGAAGTGCCAAACGCCGATTTTGGGCGCACTTTGATGCGTCAGTTCCTTTTTGATGCATTTCAGGTGCCGTGGCTTACTGCGCTACAAGGGTCCGACGACCAACAGGTTGCGGATATTGCCGCAAAGTCCTTGAAGGAAGCCCAGTACCATCTGGACCGCTCAAGCGAGACAGTGATCATGCTGGGTGACGGAACCGACGAAAGCCACGCGCGGATGAAGGCCGCACTTGACTATCTTTTCCCCTACGCGGGCGAGATGTTTGCAGATGATGCGATCGATACCGCCATTCGCGAAAGTGGCGTCGCCCCGCTGCCATCCACCGTCCGCACCCAATGGAATGAAACGCTGCGCCGTGTTATGAACGAAGCCTATCTGACCATCCCGGACACGACATTCAATCACAGCGGTGGACGCACAGGCTTTCGCCATACCGAATATCTGGGTCATATGCTGGCGACGATGCAAACCTTACAACGCTCCTATCCGGGGGCGACGTGGTAGATTTGGTCACGGTGTCAGAGGCGCAGATCTGGGCGTGGCTAGAGGGTGTGCCTGACCCTGAAATCCCGGTGATTTCGGTGGTCGATCTTGGCGTCATTCGCGCCGTTGATGTGGGATCATCAGATGATGTGAAAATCACGATCACGCCGACTTATTCTGGCTGTCCCGCGATGTCGATCATTGCATTGGACATCAGAACCGCGCTTGCAAAGCGCGGGATTGAAAACCTCACGCTGGAAACCAAAATCGCGCCACCTTGGACGACCGATTGGTTAAGCGCGAAAGGACGCGCGCAGCTGGAAGACTATGGCATTGCGCCGCCGCGCGCCGCTGGCGGCCCGGCGCATTGTCCACAGTGCAAATCCCGACAAGTTGAGAAGATCAGCCGGTTTGGATCGACGCCCTGCAAGGCGCAATGGCGCTGCACCTCCTGTCTTGAACCTTTCGACTATTTCAAATGTATATGAGATGCCACAAATGCCTCAGTTTCATGACCTGACAGTCACCGACATTCACAAGACCATTCGTGATGCGGTTGTTGTGACGCTTGAACCAAAGAACGGCGCGGATTTTCAGTTCACGCAGGGGCAATACCTGACCTTCCGTCGCGATTTCAATGGGCAGGAATTGCGCCGGTCCTATTCCATTTGTGCCGGCCAATCTGACGGAAAGTTACAGGTTGGCATAAAGAAGGTTGATGGCGGTGCGTTTTCGACTTGGGCCAATACCGACCTTGCCGTGGGCGACACGTTGGAGGCCATGCCGCCGATGGGCAAATTCTATGCCCAAGCAGATGCCCAAGCCGCCCATTATCTGGTCTTTGCCGGGGGATCGGGGATTACGCCGATTTTGTCGATCCTCAGAACAGGTTTGGTCAACGACCCGGGTGCCAAATTCACGTTGGTCTACGCCAACCGCTCGCCCAATACGATTATGTTCCGGGAAGAGCTGGAAGACCTCAAAAGCCAATATCTGGGCCGTTTATCTGTCATTCATGTTCTCGAAGATGACAGTCAGGACATCGACCTGTTCCACGGTCGTGTTGGCGCAGAAAAATGTGCCGCATTGTTTGAACATTGGATCGATATCACCACCGTCGATATGGCGTTCATCTGCGGCCCAGAGCCGATGATGCTGGCGATTTCGCAAGCGCTGTCAGATCACGGCCTGAGAAAAGAGCAAATCCGGTTTGAATTGTTTGCCAGTGGGCAGCCGGGGCGGGCACCGCAACGGGCAAAAAGCACGGACCAGACCAGCGATGGTGTCGAAGGGCGCGTCACGATTGGCGGCGAAACCCGCTCGCTTATGATCCCCGCAGACACGAGTTTGCTAGACGCCGCCCTGCAAGCCAATTTTGATGCGCCCTTCGCCTGCAAGGCGGGTGTGTGTTCGACGTGCAAGGCCAAGGTTATGGAAGGCGAGGTTGAAATGGTGACGAACCACGCCTTGGAAGACTACGAGGTTGAAGCAGGCTATGTGCTGACCTGTCAGTGTTATCCCGTCTCTGGCGAAAAAATTGTTTGGGATTACGATCAGGCGGGGCACTGACGTCAGCTATGATCACCATCCAGTCCGTTTAGAACTAAATCTGTCACCTGCTGGGCGTATCTGACCCTGTCTTCCTGTCCGGCGTTTGGGTTCCACATGTAAAACCAGTTCAACATCCCAAAGACCGACATGGTTATGGCGCGGCATTTGGGTTTGTCTTCACGCAAGCGGACAGGGGCGCATGCAATCAGAATTTGGGACAGCGTGCTCACGAGCTCCCGTTGGTAGCCCTTCAAAATTGACTGCTTTTCAATGGACAACAACAGCAAGCCTTCGCGCTGAATTTTGTGTTCGTTGTCCATCCCTTCATAGGCCAACAAAACTGCGCGGGTCAGGGCCGCCAGCTGGTCGGGCGGGGTAAGGCTAGTTAGATCCAAAGTGCAAATCAACTCACGCAATTCAGCAAGGTAGGTGTCCAGGATATCGAACACCAATTCGTCTTTGCTTGGGTAGTAATGGTAGATATTGGCTTTTGAAATGCCGCAGGTTCGCGCAACTTCATTCATTGAGGCGCGCGCAATTCCTTCGTTGGCGAAAACCTCTGCTGCGACGCGCAAGATGTGGCGCCTCTTGTCGTCGTAATCCTTGGCAATCGTTCTGGCCAACGGCTTATCCTTCGTCCCGGGTATCGATGACGCGGCGCGCTTTACCTTGGCTACGCTCAACCGTGCCGGGCAGGCCAACGACGACCTTGGCAGTAATGCCGATGGTGTCTTTGATTTTTTGGGACAGCAAGGCGGTATTGGCACCGCGATCATCATCGCTGGCCGTCTGCGGAACAGCCTCAACATTCACGGTCATGGCGTCCATACGCCCCGCGCGTGTCAGTTCGATCTGGAAGTAAGGCGCAAGCCCTGAAAGCGACAGCACCTGTTCTTCGATCTGGCTGGGGAACACATTCACGCCGCGCAGGATGATCATGTCATCTGACCGGCCTGTGATTTTTTCCATGCGCCGCATCGAGCGGGCTGTACCGGGCAAAAGGCGCGACAGATCGCGGGTGCGATAGCGGATCATCGGCAAACCCTCTTTGGTGATGGTCGTAAAGACCAGTTCACCCATTTCTCCGTCCGGCAGGACTGCACCTGTCTTAGGATCAATGATCTCGGGGTAAAAGTGATCTTCCCAAATATGCAGCCCGTCTTTGGTTTCCACGCATTCATTGGCAACGCCGGGCCCAAGAATTTCAGACAGTCCGTAAATATCAACGGCATGCATATCGAACGCATTTTCAATCTCTTTGCGCATAGTGTTGGTCCACGGCTCCGCCCCAAAGATGCCGACCTCAAGCGAGCTGCCGCGTGGGTCAATCCCCGCCTTTTGGTACTGCTCAAGGATGTTCAGCATATAGGATGGCGTCACCATGATCGTGGTGGGTTTGAAATCCTCGATCAGGGTGACCTGCCGTTCGGTCATGCCTCCGGAAACGGGAACAACCGTGCAGCCCAGACGCTCTGCACCGTAATGCGCGCCCAATCCGCCGGTGAACAAGCCATAACCATACGCGATATGCGCAATGTCGCCGGGTCTTGTCCCACTGGCGCGCATAGATCGCGCGACCATGTTGGCCCACATATCAATGTCGTTCTGTGTGTATCCAACAACGGTTGGTTTACCCGTTGTCCCGGAGGAAGCATGAAGCCGCACGATCTGATCACGCGGCACCGCAAAAAGACCGAAAGGGTAGCTGGCGCGCAAATCGTCCTTTTCCATAAAAGGGAATTTGGCAAGATCGGCGAGCGTGACGAGATCATCCGGGTGAACGCCCGCCGCGTCGTATCGATCCCGGTATAGGGGAACGTTCTCATAGGCATGGCGCAGAGACCATTTCAGACGCTCAAGCTGAGTGGCACGAATTTCGTCGATTGACGCGATCTCGATCGGATCAAGACTGCTGCGGTCGGCGGCTAAGTCTCTCATGGCGGTATCTCCCTTAATCCTCGTCAAACACTATGCCAGAGATACGGCGCGAACACCCGCGAAACTCTGCGATGGTTTGTCCATCCTGATTGGTGACTTGGACATCATAAATGCCACTACGCCCGGTCAGGCTGACCTCTCGGGCGCGGGCTGTCAGCGTGTCCCCGCATTGGGCGGGAGCGATGTAGGTGATGCTGTTGTGCTGGGCGACGGTTGCCTGGTTTCTGCTGTTGCAGGCAAACGCAAACGCCGTGTCGGCAAGGGCAAAGGTGATGCCGCCATGGCAGATGCCATGCCCATTGATGTGCTGCTTTGTGATCTTAAGCGATAACACGGCCGTCCCTTCGTCCACATGATCCAGCGACATCCCGATAGACGCACTGGCCCTGTCATCATGCCACATCGCCTCTGCCGATTTTTGCGCACGCTCTTTCGGTGTCATGTGATCATCCTTTAAACACTGGGTCGCGCTTTTCAAGAAAAGCAGTCACGCCTTCTGCATAGTCTCGCGAGCGGCCGCAGGCTTTTTGAAAACTGGCTTCAAGGTCTAGTTGTTCGTCGAGCGTATTGTCCGTCGCCGCATGGATGGCCTGCTTAATCAGCCCCAGCCCGAACGTCGGCCCATTTGCGATGTTTTCGCTTAACGCGCGCGCCTCGACCATTAAGTCGGCGGCGGGCACAGCTTGCCAGATCAAACCCCAATACTCTGCTTGTTTTGCCGTAATCGGTGTCGCGGTCATCGCCAACGCCTTGGCCCGCGCTGGACCCAAAAGCCGCGTCAAATGCCATGTTCCGCCCGCATCAGGGACCAAGCCCACCTTTGCAAAGGACTGGATGAACTTTGCGGTGTCGGACGCCAGAACAATATCACAGGCCAGTGCGATATTAGCGCCAGCCCCCGCAGCGACGCCATTCACGGCACAAATGATGGGAATGTCAGTATCGCGGATCAACCGGATCAGAGGATTATAGAACCGTGTCAGGGTCGCGCTCAGATCGGGTGGACCATCCATCTTTGCGGGATCACGATCACCAAGATCCTGGCCTGCGCAGAACCCGCGACCAGCGCCTGTCAGCAAGATGGCGCGCTTCTTTTGGGCGATTGCAGCGTCTAACGCTTTGCGCAGCTCTTGGTGCATCTCGTCGTTAAAGCTATTGAGCTTGTCTGGACGGTTGAGCGTGATCTCAGTCCAATTCCCTTGATCTGTGATAAGAATGGTACCTGACACGTAAGCTTTCCTTGCAATAATTTGTCGATCACTGTATCCGTTTTTTCATAAACCGACCGGTTGGTCAATGATGTGGTGCTTCGGGTGACCATCAGCCGCATTCAGACTGCTAAGCACATGATAAAGGATGACGACATGACCGTCCAAGACGTACAAAGTTTTGCCGCTGGACAATGGATTGCGCCAGACAGTTCGGCAAGGGATATCCATTCGGCCATCACCGGAAAACTGATCGCCCGGGCCGGAAACAGCGCGCTCGATGTCGATGCGATGCTGGATTTTGCGCGCAATGTTGGCGGACCCACACTTAGGGCGATGACATTCCATGATCGCGCCAAAATGCTCAAAGCGCTGACGATGCATTTGGGGCAAAACAAGCAACAGCTTTATGATCTGTCCTTTGCCACGGGTGCGACCCAAAAAGATCACCTTATCGACATTGATGGCGGTGTCGGCACGATGTTCGTCTTTGCATCGAAGGGCCGCCGCGAGATGCCAGATGCCCATGTTTATCTGGACGGTGACGTGGAACAGCTTTCGCGCTCCGGCAGCTTTTTGGGGCAGCATATTTGCACCCCGCTGCAAGGGGTGGCAGTGCACATCAACGCTTTTAACTTTCCGGTTTGGGGGATGTTGGAAAAGCTCGCGCCTACGCTTTTGGCGGGCGTTCCGGCCATTGTGAAACCGGCAACATCCACCTGTTATGTGACAGAACTTTGCGTACGGATCATGCTGGATAGTGGGATTTTACCCGATGGCGCGCTGCAACTCGTCTCGGGCGGGTTGGGCGATATGCTTGATAATCTCACGGCACAAGATGTTGTTGGGTTTACAGGATCGGCTCAGACGGCGCTCGCGCTGCGCTCGGCCCCTCATATCTTGGAAAACTCTATCAGATTTGTAGCCGAGCAAGACAGCCTGAACGCATCCGTGCTTGGGCCGGACGCGGTTGCAGGCACGCCAGAATTTGATCTCTTTATCAAAGAGGTCACGCGCGAAATGACAACCAAAGCGGGCCAGAAATGTACCGCGATCCGCCGCATATTTGCACGCCGCGGTAGCGTTCCAGACGTGATTGAGGCGTTGAAAGCGTCCTTGGGCAAAACCACCATCGGTGATCCGCGCGATGAAAAGACGCGCATGGGCGCGCTGGTGTCATCCGGCCAAAAGCAGGATGTGCTTGAAAAGGCTGCGATGATTGGGCAGGAGGCTGAGCGCGTTTTCGGCAATCCTGACGATTTTGAAGTCATCGGCGATGACGCACAGAATGGTGCCTTTGTGCCGCCGATGCTGTTTCACTGTGATGCACCCGACAGCGCAGAGCGTATTCACGACGTCGAAGCCTTCGGTCCGGTGTCCACGGTGATGCCATATGAAGACGTGGACCATGCGGTCAAACTGGTGAACCTTGGACAGGGTAGCCTTGTGGCGTCAGTGATCACCCGCGATGGCGATGTTGCGCGGCAAATGGCGCTTGGGGCAGGGGCTTTTCACGGGCGGCTCTATTTCAACAACCGCGACAGCATGAAAGAAAGCACCGGTCACGGCTCACCGTTGCCGCATATGGTGCATGGCGGGCCGGGGCGCGCGGGCGGCGGTGAAGAGCTGGGCGGCGTGCGCGGCGTGATGCACTACATGCAACGGACAGCCATCCAAGGCAGCCCCAATATCTTGTCCGCGATCGGCGGCAAATGGGTGCCCGGCGCACAAGAAATCAACCACGATGACCACCCGTTTACCCGGTCATTCCATCAGCTTAACATTGGTGAAACTTTCAAAACCAAATCCCGCAGTATCAGCGTTGCGGACATCGAAAAGTTTGCGGAATTCACAGGCGACACATTCTATGCACACATGGATGATGCTGCGGCGAAGCGGAACCCGTTCTTTCCGGGGCGCGTCGCGCATGGGTATTTGTTGCTCAGTTTTGCAGCCGGGCTGTTCGTTCAGCCTGACGAAGGGCCCGTTCTGGCCAATACCGGACTAGACAACCTACGCTTCATGAAGCCGGTTGAAGCGGGCGATGCCATCAAGGTGCGCTTGTCAGTGAAACATAAAACACCGCGCAATGAAGAATATGGAGAAGTGCGCTGGCATGTCACGCTGACCAATCAGGATGACGAGCTTGTTGCCGAATACGACCTGCTGACGATGAACAGCTACAAGACCCGCTAGGCGGAGCGACAAGCGCGTGGTAAGCCTTGGGCTCCTATCCAACCCAATGGCTTAACACTGTGCCGCATGTTTCAGAACTCATATCCCAACTGGTCGAGATCGACAGTCTAAAAACCTGGTCCGTCATCGTAACCCTGTTTGGTGATCTGAAAAACGATCGTATATCCGGGGCTCAGGTGCGCCGCTTGCTGGGCAACGCACACATCAAGCCCGAAGCTATACGTGTCGCCTTACATCGTCTAAAAAAAGACGGCTGGATTCTTGTAGAAAAGGAAGGGCGTGAAGCTCTTTATCGACTGAGTGATATTGGCCGCCGAGAGACAGAAGCTGCAGCGCGCGATGTGTATCGGACGACACCTAAATATGCCGCACCGCCTCAATTTGTTCTTATGCCGCCTCAGATACAGGCCGGGCCTTTTCTGGAAATTACCAAAGACGTGGTTTTGGTTCCAACGGGACAAGCCCCGCCACCTGAAGGGCTTGCGCTGCAGGTCTCAGGTCAGAACATTCCGGTGTGGCTTGAACATACATTGTTGTCCCAAAGGGTCTTATCCAACGCAAATCGCCTCTCAGCCGTAGTGACGCAAATTATGGCAAATGCGTATGATGCCCGCGATCTAGACCAGCACCTGTTGCGCCTCCTCGTTCTGCACCATTGGCGACGTATCGCCTTACGCCCGGAAAGCTGGCTGCACATGGCCCTTCTTCCTGAGGGGACCATCGCAAACTGCCATCAACCCGTCAGCGATTTTCTTGACCACTCTGATCCAATTCAGATCAGTTGAATGATGACTTGGTTGCCGGCCGACGGGTTAGCGTCCTCGAGGATTAAACTCCAAAACCATTGCCAACACACATGCTCCTTTCCCCAACAAGATCGATCACCCCGAAGCTCAGCAGCTCTATCGATTTTGCAACATCTCGCTTCGGTTCGGGGAGATAAATAGTTCACAGGAAAATTACCCGAACTAACCGTTCCCGGCCCTGCAGTATCGGTCAAAATTTGCTCCTCCGAGACATTCTCCGCAATGCTGTGTTTCTGCCCCATCGCTTGAGAGCCGCAAGAACGAGCCGCCAAAAGCTACCACGAAAGATGGGTTTCTAATTTTGCATATGCTCTCTCGCAAGCCGCCGCTTGTTGAAGTTTCTAAGCGGACGCGGGGCTGAAACCAGAGGAAGAAACTAAAGCGGAATTGGACAGTTTCGCATCCAATGTCTGATCCTGTTCTTCAATCACCTTGACCAGGATTAACCAATCAGTCTAAAAACATCCAACATTTTCGAAGTTAGTGGATACAATGCTGTTTGCAGGAAAACGTACAGATGACGAGACGGTCGTTGATTTACTCGCCTCGACGCTTCGCAAAGATATTGCCTTTGGTAGGTTGCTCCCAGATCAAAAACTCAAACTGAACGAATTGCGCAGCCGCTATGGCGGATCGAACCACTCCATGCGGGAGACGCTCAGGATGCTTTCCGCCGAAGGCCTTGTAGAGGCCACGGCTCAGCGCGGGTTCCGGGTAACCTCGGCAACCGAGGATGACTTGCGTGACATTCAGCTTGTACGGATCGAGATCGAAGCCTTGGCCCTATCGCGATCAATGAACTTGGGCGACGTCGCTTGGGAAGGCCGTGTTATGGCCGCGCATCATGCATTGCAAAAGGCAGAAATCGCTGTTGCGGCGACACCGGATGATGTCACTGCACTGGAATGGGATCAGGCCTGCCGTGCATTTGCCTCTGCTCTTTTAGACGCCTGCGATAGCCCTCGGTTGATCGATTTGCACCGGAAGTTCTTTGATCAAAGTCGTCGGTTCCGGCTGGCCCAGTTACGGGAGGGAAAGCTCAACTGGGATAAGCGCCAAGCCCGACACAAAGCGCTGCTTGATGCAGTATTACAACGAGATGAACCTAAGGCGCTCGCATTGTTACGACAAGAAATAGAGGCGGAGCTAAGATCCGCATAACGGTCATATGGGAGGATATCATGACCACATTGAACCGCCGTAAGGCACTGGCCCTGATAGGGGGAACTGCGGCTGCTACAACACTTGCAGCACCCGCATTTGCAGCGAAAAAGACCGTGAAAGTTGGCGCTCTGCGCTTTACATCACACTCGGGCAGCTTTGTTGCGTTTGAGCGGGGGTATTTTACCGAAGCTGGCCTCGACGTCGAGTTTGAGTTCTTTCAGGCAGCACAGCCTATGGCGGTCGCCATTGCCTCGGGTGACGTTGATTATGCCGTAACCGCAATGTCCGGCGGGTTGATCAGCCTTGCGGACAAAGGCGCAATCAAGGTGATTGGTGGCGCATTGAGCGAAGAAGCGGGAATTGACGGCCAAAAAATTCTGGCCTCAGATGCGGCCTTCCAAGCTGGCGTCAAAACGCCGAAGGATTTGGCAGGCAAGAAATTTGCGGTCACACAGGCTGGATCTTCGTTCCATTACATGGGTTCGAAAATGGCCGAAGCCGAAGGTATCGATGTCTCGTTCACACCGCTGCAAAAGGTGGGTGCGATCATTGGTGCGATGAAATCCGGTCAGGTCGATGGCTGGTCGATTGTACCCCATATCGCCAAGCCATTGGCGGCTTCAGGTGCGGTTCATATCATTGGCAATGTTGCGGACTACATACCCGACTATCAGGTGACGACTGTCTTTACCTCGGCCAAAAATGCCGCTGATGAACGGGGGCTGACGGAAAGTTTCCTTTCTGGTTTCGCCAGAGGCGTTGATGATTATGCAGCCGCTATGATCGATCAGACAGCAGATCAGGACGCGATGGTCGATCTAATCCACAAATACGTCTACACAGACCGCGAGCGCGCAAAGGCCGCACCATCGATTATCAACGGCACCATGCGTCTGAACAAGGGTGCTGCGCTCAACATCGCCTCGCTTCAGGATCAATTGTCTTGGTTCCAGTCAGAAAACCTGGTCGACAACGATATCACGATTGATCAAATCGTAGATCAGTCCTACGTCGATATCATCGGCGCTTAATTGATACGCGGGGTCGAAACAGTTCGACCCCGCAAACACCTAAGGCGTTTCATGGACATCCGGCTCGACGGCATCACCCATTCTTACGATTCTTTTGAAGTCTTGCGAGATATCTCGCTTGATATTCCAAGCGGACAGATCGTCTGCATTGTCGGGCCATCAGGATGTGGTAAGTCGACACTGCTTCGCTTTATCGGGGGATTGGAACGACCCTCTGTTGGCCGCGTATTACAACTCGGTGAACCTCCAGAGGGTTGCCTGAACCCACTGACCTATATCTTTCAGGATTTTGCGCTGCTGCCATGGCGCAGTGTCGAAGGGAACATCTCTTTGGTGCTGGAGGATCATGGCATCCGGGGTACCGGTGCAAGGGAGATAATTGACAGCGTTTTGACGCGAACAAAACTTTCGGATTTCGCAAAAGCACTGCCCAAACAACTGTCTGGGGGAATGAAGCAGAGGGTCGCCATTGCGCGTGCGCTCGCTGTCAACCCAGCCGTGATGCTGATGGATGAACCGCTTTCGGCCCTTGATAGTCAGACACGCGAACTTTTGATGGATGATCTCGTCGATCTGTGGACCCGCCAGCCCTTTACTGCGGTCTATGTCACCCACAATCTGGCCGAGGCAGTTCGCTTGGGGCACCGCGTCGTTGTTCTGTCGCGCCGGCCCGGGCAAATACGCGAAGTGGTCGACATCGAAAGGCCACTTGCAGAACGTGGTTTTGGGGACGCTGATTTGGACGCTGCCCAACAACATCTATGGACATTGATGCGGGAAGAAGCCCGCGCCGCCGATGCGGAGTTAATCAATGTCTGACCCCACACTTGGAAAAGCTGTCACCTTCAAAGGCGGCGGCTTCGCCCCGCGTCCTCGCCGGTGGGTCGGCTTTGTCGTCTTTGTTAGTCTGATCCTAATCGCCGAATGGGGCACGCGTGCCGGGTGGATATCGGCTTTGACCCTGCCGCGGCCGTCCGATGTTTTAGATACCTTTCGCCAACTTTACGACAGCGGGCTTTTAGCCAAACACCTGGGCCCGTCTCTGTCACGCCTTTTAGTGGGGGCCGCCATCGGCGCAAGTGTCGGCATCAGCGTTGGTGTTCTAATTGGCCTCTTTTCCTATATCCGCTCCGGCCTTGTGCCACTTGTAGCGGCAATCTTTCCGATCCCAAAGATCGCTTTATTACCACTCTTTGTGATTTGGTTTGGGATTGGTGAAGGGTCGAAATACGCACTGATCGCGTTTGGAACGTTTACCCCAACAGTCGTAGCCACCTATGGGGCTGTTGACAACGTGGATCGTACGTTGATCCGCATGGGTCAGAGCTTTGGCCTCTCCTGGTGGTCGATTGTGCGCAAAATTGTCCTGCCAGGCGCGATGCCCGGCATCCTTTCGGGTCTTCGAATAAGCTTGGCAATTGCGATTATTCTATTGGTGGCGGCGGAAATGCTGGGGGCTGAATTTGGTATTGGCGCTTATATCCTCGAAGCCGGATCGCTCTACGATCTTGAACGCTTGTTTGCAGGTGTCGCCATCCTGTCTATTTTGGGTGTCGTAATGAGCGCGCTGATAGGGCTTATTGAAAGGCGCATGCTTAACTGGCGGACATAAGGCGTGATGTCACGCCTCAGTTGTTGGATAAGGGCTTTGGTGCATAGATAGACCACAGGTTGTATAGGGCATTTCCCGCAGTTTGTGTTCCGACATTAGCATGCGCCACAAGTTCAATGCGTCGCGGCGCCATCGTATCCCTAAAACGAAATACAAAGCCCAGAACTGGAGCGAGTATGATCGCGGCTTAGTCTAACGCGGCGATATACGGTTCTGGATCGCAAGGTGTCCTAGGAATAGGACCTAGCCCTAAGTTTGCCGAATTGCCTGCGTGCAACAAAGCCCCGGATATCTAGACGCGAAGACCGGTAATCACGGGGCAGAATGAAGCGCATCTGCTAGTGATTCATCCAAAATGAGGTCTGTCACAAGGCCCGTGCGTAGTGCCGCATGTGTGGGCACGCTTGATCCTTCCCCGGCGGCCAAGGCAAAGGTGCGCGGGCTTGTGGATGTGGTGCTTGCGGGCAGATTATCCATGGGCACGCTAATCGTGAGCGGGACTGCGGGGGATGCGAGGGTTGCGCCATCTGCGTCAAAGTACGACCCGAGCCATCGGCAGACTGCGCCGGACGCGTCGATGGCTTTGATGTGAGATGGATCTACCGTTTCGTCTATCTGATCCGCAGGTTTGATCTGGCCCACGAAGATGTCGGATTGTGACGCCCTGCCAAGCGCATCTGTGATACCGGGTAACGCGGAAAAATTGCGCCACTCGGCTTCGGTGCCGGGCGCGTATGGTGCGGGGATCATGCTGACCTTCGCGCCGGTGCGCATTTCAAGCAGGGATAGGACCTCGGAATTGCGGGCCTGATAGCTTTGCGACAGGCATCCTGTGGCGGCCCAGACCTGCAAATCGGGCCGCGGGAACTGCGGCATGGATGCGAATGTGTCTACGAGCACCTGACCGAAGGGATCGACAGTGACAGATTTCGTCTGGCTCATCACCAAATGCTGGGCGAGCACTTGTCCGGCGGCCTGTCCGACTGATAGCGACGACAGATCGGCGTTGTCCTTCCGGCTCGCCAGATAGGGAGAGATCGTGCAGCTTTTGAGGCCAAACCTCGCGGCGATCTCTGCCTCAAGATGCATGCATTCGGCGGGCCGGCCTTCGATGGAGATGCGGATGATCCCGTGCTGTTTGGCAAGTTGGATCAGACGGTGCACCCGCGCAGAGGATACCCCAAGGCGTTTGGCGATTTCGCTTTGTGTCAGCTCACCCACATAGGACATCCACGCGGCACGCGCCGCGAGATTTATCTCCCACGTGTGGTCTTTTCCAAGTGATGAAACTCCCATGGGGCGAGCCTATATCAAAGAACGCGGTCGAGGAAAGGCGCGCATGCCAAAATGGCTGCATCTGCTTCGGGCATATCCCCTGCGAACATCTGGAAGGAGTGCAGCATCCCGCGATATTCCTGAAGTTCGACGGTCGCGGCATCAGGCCAACCGGCTGCAAGCCGCTCTGCATCTTCGCGCAGCAGGTCGTTTTCGGCGCTTTGGATCAAGGTGGGCGGCAGACCGGTGTGATCGGCAAATAGCGGTGAGACGCCCGGATCAGTGGCGGGCATTGTCCCGCGATACAGGTCCGCCATGGCTGTGAGGTTCCCGATGGCGAGGATCGGATCTTCAATCTTGCCTGCTTGTAGTGCTTTGCCCGACAGGCTGAGATCAAGCCAAGGTGACATCAGGATCAGCGCATCTGGCAAGGTCGAACCTTCATCGCGCAAGGCACAGGTGAGGGATAGGGCGAGCCCCGCGCCTGCGCTGTCACCTGCGACGATCTGATGTTTTGGACCTTGTTTACGACGATCTTTCTGGACGTCCATGCAGAGGTCACGCGCGCCGGGATAAGGGGTCTCTGGCGCGAGGGGATAGTCCACCAAAAGCACATCAGCCTGCACCGCATTGGCTACATGACCTGCAAAGCGGTGATGGGTTAACGCCGACATCAGGCAATAAGCGCCGCCGTGCAAGAAGATAACCTCGCGCGTGTCTGTCGCGTTGGCGGGGCGCATGCGAATGCAGCGTTGGCCCGCCACGTCTTCCCATTCCATCAAGACATCCCTTGGCGCACCGGTCAGAACATGGGCGTCCTTTGTGTTCTTGCGCTCTTGCTCAAGATCAAAGACCTCCGGCTTGCCCATGGCCTTGAATTGACGCGCAATCTCTTTGGCGCGCGGGCTGATATCGACATGGTCAATTTTGCTCATGATGTGCCCCGCTTTTTCTTCACTGCGCCTGAAATGGTGACGATGATGATGGTTAAAACGAAGGGTGCCATCAGGACGAATTGGGTCGGCAGCCCTGATTGGTCAAAGAGCTGCATGGCAATCCCAAAGGCATCCGCGAAGCCGAAGAATAGCCCGGCAAGGGCTGTGTAGACCGCCGAGAAGCCGCCAAAGAGCACTGCTGCCAGAGCAAAGAAGCCGCGCCCGTTTGTCATGTTCTCAGAGAAGCCAGCCACATCGCCTACGGCTAATTGTGTGCCCGCGATTGCGCAGCCAAAACCTGTGATCAGCAGCGCTTTCAGACGGACCATCGATTGGTTCACGCCTGATGCTTCGGCCCCGTAGGGGTAATCCCCGACTGCCGCGATTTGCAGACCAAGGCGCGAGCGGCGCAGCACAATCCAAGCTAGCAGGATAAGGATGGGCGTGGCCCATGTGATGATCGTCAGCTCGCTAACATAGCCCAAGATGCCCTCTTGCGGTCCGGTCACCGGGCGCGGCAAGCGCACCTCGGATCCCATTTGTCCGCGCCTGCCAAAGATCACCTGCATCGCAAAAGCGGTGCCGCCGACGCAAAGCGCCGTCAGGCCAAGACCGGCAATCACAGCGTCTGCCTTCAGCCGGTCGATCACCACCCAATAGAGCACCGATAGGATCAGGCACACCGCGATGGCCACCAAAAGCCCGATCCACACCGATCCGGATGCGGTTCCGGCAGCCACGGCCGCGAATGCCCCGGCCAGCATTAGTCCTTCGATCCCAAGGTGGAAAATGCCCGCCCGGATCGAGAACAGTCCTGCGACGGCGGCCAAAATGATGGGTGTAGAGGCGCGCAGCGTGGTGATCGTGAATTGATCGAGAAAGTCCATTACCCAGCCCTCCGACGACGAATGAGTTCGGCTGTCACAAGGATGGCGATGATCCCTTCAAGAATTTTCAGGCCGGAACTTGGCAGGTCCGACACGATGGGCAGGAACAAGACTGCGGCTTGCAGTCCCCCGAACAGCAATGCCGCGAAAACGATGCCGGGAACGCGGCTTAAACCAACGATGGTCACGACAATGGCGGTGAAGCCAATCGTGGGCGTGGCCCCTGTCACGAGACGGCCATTGGGGCCGAGGACTTCGAATGCACCGGCAAGCCCTGCGAACAGTCCGGCCAAAGCGTATGAGATCAGTTTCAGCCTATCGACGTTGATGCCTTGCCACCGCGCCGCTTTTTCCGCCTCGCCGACGAACCGCATCTGCAACCCGGTCTTGGTTCGTTCCGCAATCAGCCATGCAACAAGAGCGGCGACCACCAGCATGATCAACAACGCCCACGACATCCCGTCGCCGCCGCTCAGACGCAGGGCTTCGTCTACTTTGGGGGTCGATGCGCTTTCGCCGCGCACGGCGGGATCTTTGAGGGGGCCGGTTGTGACCCAAGAGACAAACAGGACGGCGATGAAGTTGAGCATCAGGGTCAGGATCACCTCATCCGCGCCATAGCGTATTTTCAGAATTCCCGGCAGCAGCGACCAAAGGGTGCCAAACAGCATGCCTGTCAGGACCGCCAAAGGCATGACCAGCCAAGCTGGCCCCGGCACCAGCAAGGCGACGGCCACACAGCCCAAGCCGCCAATCATCATCTGACCTTGACCGCCGATGTTGAATTCGGCCGCCCTGAGCGCAAACATTACGCCAAGGGCGATTAACAGCAGCGGCATCGCCCAGCGTAGGGTTGACCAGAACGAGCCATAGCCCGTGATCGCACCTTCAATGACACCGGCTGTAACCTCATAAAGGTCATAGCCGGTCAGGGCGAATAATGCTGCGGCCAGAATGAAGGCGGCAATAACGGGGAAGATTGCGCTGAGCGCCCGATGCATGAAGTCCATTACGTCGCGCCCACCATGGCCGCACCGATTTGGACGGCTGAGAATTCGGGTTCCAACACACCGGCAACCGCGCCGCCGCGCATGACCATGATACGATCACAAATCCCAAAGAGCTCATCAAGGTCAGAGGAGATCAGTATAACGCCCGCGCCGTCTGACCGGACGCGGTTTAGCTCTTGCCACACAAAATTCGTAGAGTTGAAATCAAGGCCTCTGGTCGGTTGAGCGGCTAGAACCGCCTTGACTGTGCCTGTGAGTTCCCGCGCGAGGATCGCCCGCTGCAAATTCCCACCCGAGAGACTTTGGCCGTCTTGGGTTGGCGTGTTGTAGACAACGCCGTAGCTGTCCAGCAGCGTCGCGGCATCGGTTTGCATTTTTGCGGTTGAGACGATGGGGCCAAAGCGCCTGAACCGGTCCGCTATCCACGTCATCGTGTTTTCCCAAAGCGATACTGTCAGTCCGGCACCTTCGGTCATCCGGTCAAAGGGTACTGCGCGCAAACCCAGCGTGCGCCGCTCAGCGATGCTGCACTTTTCAAGCGATGCGCCGTTTAGGGAGAGATCCCCCTGTGTCGGTTGGGTCAGCCCTGCGAAGACTTCGGCCAAAGCACGCTGTCCATTGCCTTCGATCCCGGCTACCCCCAGAACCTCACCGGCATGCAGCTCAAAACTGACGTCTCGCAAGCCGATCTCACCACCTTTGGTCGGGGAATGAACCGCGGAAAACGCGCAGACGACGTCTTTCGAGGCAAGGGTCGGTGCCGCGTGTGCAAGGGGGGCCGCCGCTACAACCTCGCCAATCATTGTCTTTGAAATATCTTCTGCGGTCAGCTCTGACGTTGGCGTTGGCTCCATTACCAGTGCGCCTTGACGCAGGATGGACACGGTATCTGCGATTTCCATGACTTCTTTGAGTTTGTGCAAAACAACAATCAGCGTCACACCGCGATCCCGCAAATCCCGTAGATTGTTGAACAAATCCTGAATGGCGCTTGGAGACAAAAGGGCTGTTGGCTCGTCCAAGATCAGCACATCCGCGTCGTTGGCCAGAGCGCGCACAATTTCGATGGATTGAATGGTCTCAACCGGTAAGTCAGCCAGCTTTGCTTTGGGATCAATGTCAATCCCAGCCTCTTTCAAGCGCGCCGCCCAAGCGCTGTCGGTTTTTGCTTTGGAAAACACCACGCCACCCATCTTGCGCGCGGAGGCAAATTCAAGCGCCTCACCAACTTGGAACGTGGGCGGCAAGGCAAACCGCTGGTGCACGATGTCCAGACCAGCGGCTTGGGCCTGCGCGGCGGATCCGGTCACGACGGGCTTGGACATGATCTTCAGGGTGCCATTTTGTGGCGTCAGCACCCCGGACATCACGCGCGCAATTGTCGATTTCCCAGCCCCGTTTTGGCCAAGCAATGCGTGGATTTTCCCGGTCTCCAGCTTGAGCGAGACATTCTTGAGCGCATGCACAGCGCCAAACCGGACGTCCACATCCTTGCATTCAAGCGCTATTGCCACGCTTGGCCCTCCCTGTTGGCCATTTGGCGAAGGCAGCCCGGAGGCCGCATCCGCCCTATCCGTAACCCCTTATTATTGAGGTTCGGTTTCGTCGTAAGGCACCGTAAACTCACCCGCTGCAATAGCTGCATAAGTTTTTTCGACGGCCGCGCGTGCGTCAGCGGCTCTCGGGTTTGCCGCCGCATAAGCGTCAGAGAAGGTCATCACGATCTCGCCAGAAGCAATGCCGCCAAAGCGCGGGCCTGCCTGAAAATCGTCACTCAGGGCGTTTTCAACCTCCATCATGAAGGTCTGAGCCCACTCAAATGATGCAACGAAGGCAACGTGCTCAGGCGCTTTGTCAACCAAGGCAGGCGATGCAACCACGAGAGTCTGATCCAGCTCAGCCGCAGCTTCAACAACGCCAAGGTCGGAAGCCGCCGCACCGGTAAAGGCAACGTCGATGTTTTGGTTGAACAAACCGGAGGCGACCTCTTTACCCTTCACCGGATCTTCGAAGGATTGCACGAATGCTGCCGTGACAGTGGCATCAGGGTTGACCGTTTGCGCACCTGTCACCATCGCATTGTATTCCGCCCAGACGTAGGGCAGCGGCACACCGCCAATAAGACCAAGGTTTCCGGTCTCGGACATTGCGGCACCAAAGACACCAGACAGGTAGGTGTTCTCTTGCGTTGTATAAAGCGTGGTCCGCGCATTTGGCAGAACCGGATCATGGGGTGCTGCCACGATGACAACGAATTTCGTGTCCGGGAATTCCGGCGCAACGGCCTGAACAGCAGCGCCCATGGCAAAGAACGTTGTCACGATCACGTCCGTGTTGCGGCGCGCCAGCGTGCGCAAGGTGTTCTCAAAGGTCGCTGGATCAAGTGCCTCGATGAAGCGGGTCTCAACGCCCAGCTCTGCCTCGGCTTGTTCTAGCCCGGCAATTAGTCCGTCAATTGGGCCCTGATCGCCAGCTTTTTGCGTTGCGACCAAAACGACGCTTTCACCTTCGGCAAATGCAGGTGCCCCCGTTCCAAGAGCAAGTGTCAGCGCGATTGACGCAACCATCGTGCGTCGTTTCATTTCGAACATCGGTAAAGCCTCCGTTAGTGTTTTCGCTCTTTAGGGCATACCATATAAAATTTTTCCTCAAAGAAAAATTTTTCG
>CAKZTM010000069.1 GCA_937920555.1 uncultured Paracoccaceae bacterium
GAGTAGCTGACGCGGATACTTTCCTTGAGCTCTTGAGGCCAAGCGCCGGTCGTGGCGGCCACCACCTCCTTGACCACCTTGACCGTATCAATCAGGTTTTCGCCTTTGCGTTTGACCACTTGCAGAGCCACAGTGCTTTCACCGTTGAAGTGCGCCGTGCCTTGTTGGTCCTCGAAGGTCAGACGAATATCGGCCAATTCTCCAAGGGTGATCACCCGGTCGCCATTGACCTTCACGGGGAGGTCGTAGACGTCCTGCGGCTCCGTAAACGACGACGGAATTTTCACCGCATAGGTGCCCGACCCGCTTTCAACTTCGCCCGCTGCCACCAGTTGGTTGTTACTGACCACCACATTGATCAACTCGCTGGCGGTCACATTGTAGGCCTCAAGCTGAAGCGGGTCGATCAGCACCTCCAACATCTCGTCGCGGTGCCCGGCGAGGGACGCCTCAAGGACCGCGCCCACGCTTTCGACCTCAGTTTGGAGGTCTTTGGCCACCTGCAACAAGGTGCGCTCGGGGATGGCACCGGACAGCGAGACCACAAGGATCGGGAACTCGGAGAAGTTTATCTCGTCAATCGAGTATTGCTCGGCACCATCAGGCCATTCGGCCTGCGCTTTGTTTACCCGGTCGCGGACCTCGGCGATTGTCGCCTGTTTGTCCCAACCGAACTCAAATTCCATAATCGCAATCGCGTAGCCCTCTGCGGCGGTTGCAGACAGGGTTTTCAGCCCGTCCAGATCGCGCAGTTTACTTTCGAGCGGTTTGATCAGCAGTTTCTCACTGTCCTCGGCTGAAATACCGGGGAAGGGGACAGAGACGAAAAGGGCCGGAATGTCGATGTCCGGCTCACCCTCTTTGGGCAGCCCTGTATATGAAATTGTGCCTGCGGCAATCGACAGGATAACAAACGCGACAATCATGCGCGCATGGGCAGAGGCCCAATCGACCAGCCCGGTCATTGGGTCATCTCCTGCATGGTCACGGCGATGGCGCGGCCATCGACCACGTATTCCTGACCCACGACAATAATGTCGAGCTGATCAGGCAAGCCTTTGACCAGCACACCCTGGGCGGTGTCGCGCACGATCTCAACTTGATAAAACCGCGCCACATCATCAACGGCGGCTCTGATGCCCAGCTTGCCCTCATCATTAAGTGTTAGGGATGCCTGCGGCAGCAAATGGGCCCGCTCACCCTCAAAAGCGATAAATATCTCGGCGGTTGTGCCGTCGCGAATGTCCAAATCAGGATTGGGCACAGTGACCTCAACCCGGAAGGTGCGGGTTTGAGGGTCCGCTGAGCGCGACAGGAAGGTCAAAAATCCGCGCAATTCTTCACCGGTCACAAGCCGCGCACCTGCGTTTGCCCCCAAAGTGAGCTGCGAAATACCGCTTTCAGGCACAAAACCCACCAGTTTGATCGGATCAAGCGCAATCACAGTCGCGCAGGAACTGCCGGGCTGCAAAAGAACGCCAAGCTCGGCGGTGTCAGATTCAAGCAACCCCGAGAAAGGCGCCTTGATCTGAAGCCGGGACAGCTCCTTTTCAGCCCGTTCCACATTTGCCATAGCCGCTTCCAGCTGCGCCAAGCGCCCGATGGCCGCAGTCTCGGACGTGAAGCCCTTCTGGCTGAGGCTGGCGGCGGCTGTATTGTTGGCATCCGCCTCCGCAAGTCTGGCCTTGGCCTCGGCCAGTTGCGCGTTGCGGGTGCCCACATCAAGTTCACACAAAAGTTGGCCCTTTTGCACGAAAGTTCCTTTGCGCAGCGGCTCCGAGATCACCAGACCGGTTGTCTCTGAGCGCACATCTACATTTCGCGCAGCTTCCGTGCGACCTCTGAGCACAATACCGCTTTCAATGTCGCGCGAAGTGGCCTTCATCGCGACGACTGACACGGGCGGCATGGCATTGGTCGTCACATCCGCCGGGGCGCTCTGGGCAGGAACATCCTCCGTGTCGCTGCCCGCAAAGGCCTTGAGCGCGTCGCGCTGCATAATCATCGCATAAAGGCCGATGGCGACGATAAGTGCGGTGAGCAAGGGGATAATGCGCATGACCTGTCCGTTCAATTCGTGCGTCTCACAGAGACATTATGTGTATAAGTGGGGCGATCGCGTTTAGGGGCGAGTATTTATTCATCTTGGTCTAAGGTGGCATAGAGCGCCAAACCGGTTCATAAATCTGTTGGGATACTTTTAGCGGGTCTCTTGGGGCTAGTTCAACCTCCATCGCTTGTCCTGAGCAAATCGCTGCTTCCCTCTTGGCTTTCTGTTGGTGGTCGCGGTATTGTCTCCGCTCCTAGGGAGAGAAATTCGTGTCAGAGACTGATTCCTTTATTGACGAAGTGTCCGAAGAGGTCCGGCGCGACCAGTTATTCGGTGTTTTTAAGAAATATGCCTGGATCGCACTGACACTTGTTGTCATCATCGTGGGTGCCGCGGCCTTTAACGAATGGCGCAAATCGCAGGTTTTGGCCCAAACCCAAGCGGCTGGCGATCAGATTTTGTCAGCGCTTGAAATTCAGGACCCCTCGGAGCGGATTGACGCACTGGCCGGTCTGTCCTTTGAGGACGCGGGCAAGCAGGCTCTTGTTAAGCTTCAGGAAGCGTCAATGCTTGCGGAGGAAGGTCGTATCGACGAGGCCGTTGCGGTGTTTGAGGCCGTGGCCTCTCTTGATGAGGCGGGTTTGGTCTACACCGACCTTGCGAAATTGAAGCTGGTCTTGATTGCACCCGAGGTTGACGGGGCCGAGGCCATGATCGAGGAGCTTGCGTCGCTCGATCGCCCGTTTCGTCTTTTGGCCCTGGAGCAACGCGCGCTGGCGTCGGTCCGATCTGGCGATACGGATGCCGCGTTGACTGATTTGCAGGCCATTCTCACCGATACACAAACCACACAAGATCTGCGTGAGCGCACGCAGCAGTTGACTGTTGTGCTTGGCGGGGAAGTGCCGCCGATGCCATCATTGCTGCCAGAGAACGGAGACGGCTAAGGGTATGTTTACTGTGTTCCAGTCGCGTCTGCTCCGCTCTTGTGGTGTTCTGCTGGCCTTATCGGCTTGTGGCACTGACGATGTCATTTTGGAGGGGGAGCGTATCCCGATCCGTCCGGTGATTGAAAATGACGGCGCGGCATCAAGAGGCGATCTTCCTGTGGTCCAGCTTTCAAAAGCGGTCACAAATGCGGATTGGACCCATGAAAATGGCAATGCCCGGCATTTCTCCGGCAATCTTGAAGGGTCATTTCCGCTTCAGCCCCTGTGGAGCCGGTCAATCGGTCGCGGGGCCAGCCGCGAAGGGCGCATCACCTCCGGCCCGATTGTGGCCAATGATCAGATTTTTGCACTGGATGCCGCCGCGCAGGTCTCCGCCTTTGATCTGTCGGGCGGGCTTTTGTGGTCGCGCGATCTGACCCTCAAAGGTGAAACATCCTTGGATGGGTTCGGCGGCGGTGTTGCATTTGGCGACGGGGTTTTGGTCGCGGGCACAGGCTTTGGAGAAGTCGTTGCCCTGACGCCTGACACCGGCGAGATTATCTGGCGCCAAGAATTGGACGCACCGGTGCGCGCCGCACCCACTGTGGCAGATGGTGTGGCCTATGTGGTCTCGCGCAACGATCAGGCGTTTGCGATTGATCTGAAAAACGGTCGTATCCGGTGGCGGATTGCGGGCATCGACCCCGAAGCAGGTATTGTAGGCGGGGCATCTCCGGCGACCGTTGACGGGCTTGTGGTTCTGCCTTTTGCCTCGGGCGAAGTGGTTGGCACGATTGCCCGCAATGGGCGGCGTGCCTGGACCTCTGTGATCTCGGGCGGGCGTCGCGGGCATGTACGGGCACGCTTGTCGGACATTACTGGCGATCCGGTGATCTCTGGCGATACGGTTTACGTGGCCAATCAAAGCGGTCGTCTGGTCGCGCTTGATCGCCGATCTGGTGCGCGCAAATGGAGCGTGAATGAAGGGTCTTTGGGCCCATCGCTTCCCATTGGCGGCTCGCTGTTCTTTGTGACCGATCAGGCCAAGCTGAAACGACTGGACGTGGAAACCGGGGCGGAGCTGTGGTCGGTTCAGTTGCCTCAATACGCAGAGCCCAAGAAGCGCAAAAGCACTTATCTGCATACCGCACCCGTGATGGTGGGGGGAAGATTGCTGGTGGCATCGGGCGATGGTGCAATACGGAGCTTCGATCCTACCACCGGCGAGGAACTTGGATCGACGCCGCTTGGTGGCGGCGGGGCGGCCGCGCAACCGGCCATTGCGCAGGGCCAGCTTTTCGTGGTCTCGCGCGACGGGACACTTTTCGCTTTCAAATAAGCTGAAAAGCGGCGAGAAGGCGGACTTCTCAAGAGATCAGGGGCATTATGTCTTTCACACTTGCCATAGTCGGGCGTCCCAATGTGGGCAAATCAACGCTGTTCAACCGTTTGGTGGGCAAGCGTTTGGCGCTTGTGGATGATCAGCCCGGCGTAACCCGCGACCTTCGCGAGGGGGCTGCACGCCTGGCGGGACTGAAATTCACCGTGGTCGATACGGCCGGTCTTGAAGAGGCCACCGATGAAAGCCTTCAGGGCCGCATGCGGATGCTGACCGAGCGGGCCGTCGACATGGCTGACATTTGCCTTTTCTTGGTGGATGCGCGGGCCGGGGTCACCACGGTAGATCAGCTTTTCGCCGATCTTTTGCGCAAGCGGGGCACCCATGTGATCCTGGGGGCAAACAAGTCCGAGGGCCGCGCCGGGGAGGCGGGCTTTTATGATGCGTTCTCGCTGGGGCTTGGCGAACCTGTGGCACTGTCTGCCGAACACGGCGAGGGAATGGACGAGCTGGCCCATGTCTTACGCAGCTTTGCGGAAACTTTGGAGACGCCGGAAGAAGCGGTCACGGATGTGATCGTTGATGAGGATGGCGAGGCGGAGGAATTGCCATCGGGCACCGCCTCCAAGCCGATGCAGATTGCCGTTGTGGGCCGTCCCAATGCGGGAAAATCCACGCTGATCAATAAAATACTGGGCGAAGACCGACTTTTGACCGGACCAGAGGCCGGGATCACTCGCGATGCGATTTCGGTCAATTTGAACTGGTCAGGCACCCATATGCGGATTTTCGACACTGCGGGTATGCGCAAGAAGGCGAAAATTCAGGAGAAGCTGGAAAAACTCTCGGTCTCCGACGGGCTGCGGGCGGTCAAGTTTGCCGAAGTGGTCGTGGTTCTTCTGGACGTGGATATTCCGTTTGAGCAGCAGGATTTGCGGATTGCAGATTTGGCGGAGCGTGAGGGCCGTGCGGTTGTGATCGCCATCAACAAATGGGATCTAGAGGACCAGAAATCCGCTAAGATCAAAGACCTCAAAGAGCGGCTGGATCGGCTTTTGCCGCAGCTGCGCGGTGTGCCGATGGTGACCGTTTCTGCTTTGACCGGGCGTGGGTTGGATCGCCTTCACGAGGCAATCTTGAGAGCGTATGAAGTTTGGAACCGGCGAATTTCGACCGCAAAGCTGAACGATTGGTTGCGCGATGCGGTCGCCCATCATCCGCCCCCCGCTCCGGGCGGACGGCGCATTCGCTTGCGCTATATCACGCAGGCCAAGACAAGACCGCCCGGTTTTGTGGTCAAATGCAGCCTGCCCGAGGATGTGCCCAAAGCCTATGAGCGTTATCTTATCAACGGTTTGCGCGATGATTTTGATATGCCCGGCACGCCCATTCGGATTTTCCTGCGCAAGCAGGACAACCCTTATGCGGACCGCAAGGTGAAGCACAAAACCACGATTTCAAAACACAAAGGGACAGCCAAGAAACACAGGGATAAGTGATATGGGTTTTGGGTTTGAAAACACCTATGCGCGGTTGCCCGACCGGTTTTATGCCGCTCAATCGCCTGTGCCTGTGTCTGCGCCCAAACTTATCAAGCTGAACACGGCCTTAGCGGCGGCGCTGGGGATTGATCTGGACGGGCTTGATCCGGCGCTTGTGTTTTCAGGCAATCAACTGCCCCAAGGTGCGGAGCCTTTGGCGATGGCCTATGCGGGGCACCAGTTCGGTGGTTGGTCGCCTCAACTGGGTGATGGTCGCGCGATTTTGCTGGGCGAGGTCCGGGATGGCGCTGGCAAAACCTGGGACGTGCAGCTCAAGGGATCAGGCCGCACGCCGTGGTCGCGGGGCGGTGATGGCCGCGCGTGGCTGGGACCGGTTTTGCGCGAATATGTGGTGTCAGAGGCGATGGCGGCTTTGGGTGTTGCGACCACGCGCGCGCTGGCCGCGGTGACCACTGGCGAGGATGTGTTGCGCGAAGAGGTGCTGCCGGGAGCGATAGTGACCCGCGTCGCCTCTAGCCATGTTCGGGTCGGCACGTTCCAGTATTTTGCCGCCCGCGAGGATCTCGAAGGCCTTGAGCTTTTGCTTAATTTCGCCATTGAACGCCATTATCCAGATGCCGCGCGGGCGGAAACACCAGCGCTGAGCTTTCTGGATCACGTCATCGAGGCGCAAGCCAAATTGGTGGCGTCTTGGATGGGGATTGGCTTCATTCACGGGGTGATGAACACCGATAATTGTGCGGTTTCCGGCGAGACTATTGATTACGGCCCCTGTGCCTTCATGGATAATTATCACCCTGACACGGTTTTCAGTTCGATTGATCGACAAGGGCGCTACGCTTATTCCAACCAGCCGCGTTTGGCCCATTGGAACCTTGCGCAGCTTGCGTCCTCTCTTTTGCCGCTGATCGATGCGGATAGTGACCGGGCGGTGGCGCTGGCAACGGCCTCGGTTGACCGGTTTGTGGCGCTTTATCAGGCGGAATGGACCAAGGTTTTCACAGCCAAGATCGGCGTAGATGATGTGGCCTTAGCGCAAGCGCTTTTGAGTGCGATGGAGGCGGACGGTGCTGATTTCACCAATACTTTCAGAGCTTTGAGCGGTCTTATCGATGCCGGCGAGTTCACTGGTCAGGCCGCTGCGCGAAACGCTTGGCTGCTGGAGTGGCGCGCGGCACTGGGCGACGCCACGGCGGCTGATCTTGATGCGGTGAACCCGGCGGTCATCCCGCGCAATCATCAGATCGAAAAGATGATCACGCAAGCGCGGTCGGGCAATTATGCGCATTTCGAGAATTTGATGGATGTTTTGAGCCGACCGTTTGAGAGGCCCGATGACGATCGTTTGACCAAGCCGCCCGCGCCCGATGAGGTCGTTCAGGCCACATTTTGCGGCACCTGAGGGCCGTCAGCCGGAAACTTCGACCGGCTCCTCGATCTCGCTGGGCATATTTTCCATCATCTTTTCAAGCTTTTGCCAGAAAAAATCCTGACCGGGATAGCCTTCGATGCGGCCAAGCTCGTGCCCGTCGTGTACCAACACGAATGTGGGCGCAAAATGGATCGGATCTTTCAATCTGACCTTGCCGCTGACGTCACTATCATAGCTGAGCCGGCGCAAAGGGGCGGCTTTGCCCTCCAAAGTCTTGTCGTAAATATGGGCGACTTCTCTATTCCAAGCCTCTGACCAAAATCCGCCATCCTCTTGAAACATAAGCAATTCTGCGGATGTGGCAGGGATCGGAGTGGCAAATATCGATACCGCTAAGGCCAAAACTGCGCTGGTTTTCATCGAAATGGGCTTTTGCCGCTTCAACCGGTCTTGGGTCATGTTCTTCGCCTTCAACTCTGCCAACATCTCAACTGCGCCCTGTCAGATTTCGCATCCCATCTCCGTAAGTACCTGTTTCAAAAGGGTAATTACGGCGGGCCGCGAGGTGATCTTTGTCGTCGGCAGTGGTGGTTAAGAAAAGGTTACACTAGATTTTGGGCCCCGTGCAACCGCGGTTTCGGCGATGCGGGGATGACGTGGCGGCAAAGACTCAATCGCGTTAACCTTTGGCAAAACACGGAGTCCTCAATGTGTATGACAAAGGTATGACTCTGTGTATGACATTAGTATGCCACCCCCCAAAGCTTAACGCGCCGTTCGGTGATCGGCGAATTGAATGGCGGGCAAGGGTTGGTTATGGAGATGCCCATGTCCAAGGTCATTCTCTTTAACAAACCGTTCGGAGTTTTGTCGCAATTCACCTCGCAAGGGGCGGTGGCTGTGCTGGCGCAGTTCATTGACCAGCCCGGCTTTTATCCCGCCGGGCGGTTGGACAAGGACAGCGAAGGACTTCTGGTGTTGACCAATGATGGCCCCACACAAGCGCGGATCAGTGATCCCAAACACAAGATGTCCAAAAGCTACTGGGTGCAGGTGGAGGGCGACCCGGGCGAGGCGGATCTGGACCGGTTGCGTCGCGGGGTGGTCCTGAAGGACGGTGCCACCAAACCCGCAGAGGTCATGCGTATCGAGGAACCCAACGGATTATGGCCGCGCACCCCACCGGTGCGGTTTCGCAAATCTGTACCCGATTGCTGGTTGCAGATCACAATCCGCGAGGGTCGCAACCGGCAGGTTCGCCGCATGACGGCTGCCGTTGGGTTTCCAACGCTGCGTTTGGTCCGGCACAAGGTGGGGGATTGGTCCATCGGCGAGCTGGCAAGCGGTGAGTGGCGTTTCGCCTAATTTGAGCGGGCGGCATTTTGCCGACGCCATTTTAACCTGTGTTACCATGTTCCGACTCACTCAACTTAGGAGACGCGCCGGGTGGCTGTCAGGATGATCATAGGAATTGCCGTAGGGGTTTTCGCAGGTGCGGGCCTTGGCGAGGTGCTTATGGGCAGCGCCATTTCAGGCATTGGGGCCGGTATTGCCTTCGGCACCGCTATTGGTCTGGCCGTACACGGCTATGCCTCGCGCGAGGAATAGAGCGGCCCGGCTTAGACCTGTGGCGTTTTGATCGCGTTAATGGCGGCCAAATAGATATCAGGTGAGACCAGCGCTTTGTTGACCTTATCCCCGCTGTAAAAACACTCGCCGGCTTTGACGGGCCTGTGCGCCCCTTGGATGTCCGTGACCACCGGCATTGCGGCCCATTCGCGCGCCACGTTATTTGCAAAATCCACCGCGTTCAGATCACCGCTGAGAAATTCCCGGTAGCCGCGCCGGTCGAGCAGAACCGTGAAGATGCGGTCCTGATTGTCGGGGGAAAAGAGGTCGTGGCCGGACAGACCGGCCTTGGGGGCAAATTCCAGCAGCGTCTTGCGGATAACCTGCCATTTACCGGCGGCAGACGACACAGCCCCCACTTGATTTGAGGTCACATAAGCCTGCCAGCCCAGCACCTCATCCACGCTACATGCGGTCAGCGGTTTGCCAAGATGGGTGTCGGGGCGGAAACGCTCGGGGATGCCGCCATAGACGATGTTGTAGTCGCCCTTGCTCTCATAGCGCGCGATCAGATCCTTGAGCGGCTCAAGATTGGGCGTGGTCTGGGTCATGAGCGGTCGGGGAACTTGTCGATGGCCAGCTCTGGGCCGATGCCCCAGTTTTCTTTCTTCACATCTGTGATGACCACATGGATGGCCTCCGGCGTGCCGCCTGCGTTCTTGCAAAACGCCTCTGTGAGGTCTTTGACAAGGGCGCGTTTTTGCGCGGTGCTGCGGCCTTCAAACATTTCGACCCGTATGATCGGCATAGATGTCCTCGTGTGTGGTTCAGGTTTTGGCGCTCAAGCGCGTGCAATCGGACCAAATAGCCCGTCCGTTTTGCAAGGCCAGCGTCCAATCAAGGGGGATCCCGCGTTCGGGGTCGCGTCCGTGGACCGCACCCATGACCGCGCCGATTAAGATCGCGCGGCCCGCACTGTCGCCACCGGCGCGGATGTTGCGCTCCACGGCATCCTCAAATGAGGTGCTGTGTTTGAGGATGTGAAAGATCAGTGGCCCGGCCATGGGCAGATGACACGCGCGGCCGGTTGTTTCTGCATAATCGGTGGAGTTTGTTTGCGGGGTCGAGAGGGCGTCCTTTAGGGCATTTGAAATGTCGCCAGAGGCGGCTTTGGTGGCGGCTTGCAGGCCGGTCAATAGCTCGCCGCCGCCCAGCAGGCCCGACAAAAGCTGGGTGAAGATGTCCCCGTAAGCGGCGGCGACAGTGTTGACGTTCGTCAGCTCCATGGCGGCGCGAATATGCGCGTCGCACTCCGGTGTGCCGTGATGTGCGGCCAAAATGGCCGGGAGCGTGGCTGTGGCGGGCAGTTGGTCGTCGTCAATGCCCGTTGGGGTTTGCGTGTCTGCGGCAATATTGGTCAATGCGCCGCGTGTGGGCCGGTCAATATAGCCGTGATAGGTTCCGCCGGGGCCGAAATGCGCGGCAAACGCAGTCTGATGGTCATTCGCATTATAGCGGCCATCGGTCCTGAGAATGCTGCGCAGGGCCAAGAGCAGGCATTCGCCATATTGGGTCAGCATCCCGTCTTTGCGGTCTGCATGGGCGAAATAGCCTTTGGTATCTTGGAAATTGGCCGCATCTATGGGCGTAAACGCCGTGCGGTCGCCTTGGCGTTTGGCAATCTGGGCGATCCGGTCGGGGTCGTACAGCCAGTGCAGGCCCAAAGCGGCGGCATCGGCCACAAGGGCACCCAGAACCATATTTGCGCGGGCGGCGGTGTTCATAAGGGCCTCAATTAGCTGTTGAGCAGGGATAGAAGTCGGAGCGCTTGTGTGTCTGTCGCGGTCAGGGTGCTGCGATCCTCGCCCGGGAAAAACCGTGCGCGCAGGGCGGTTGGCATCGGTTGCGGCGTAAAGATTGAGATTTTCGGGCCGGTTTGTGTGCTTTCGGCCTGCCAGCTTTCGATTATGTTCAATGCGGCCAATTTGCTGGTGCGGTAGGCGCCGGCGAATTTGGCCTCAGGGTGCGGATCGTGGCAATGAACCGCGTGGCCGTTGGGGGCGGATTTCAAGAGCGGGTCAAACATGGTGACAAGGCGCTGGGTGGCGCGTGCATTGACCGCCCAGACCCGGTCGAAGTCTTTGGGGGCGATATGGCCGACAGGGGCCAGCGGGGCTGCATGTGCGGCACAATGAACAAAGTTGTCCAAATGCCCCCAGCGCTCAAAGATCGATTTGCCCAGATTTTGCAGGCCGGTCTCATCGGTGATGTCCAAGGGCACCAGCGTGGCGCTGCCGCCTGCGGATTTGACGGCGTCGTCCAGCTCTTCCAGACCGCCCACGGTGCGGGCCACGGCGATAATGTGGTGATCCGGGCCGCCAAGCGCTTTGGCTGTTGCAAATCCAAGGCCGCGGGACGCGCCGGTGATGAGGGTGATTTTGCTCATGGGCCTGCGATAGCGTGGCGGCGGGGCGCTTGTCCAGCCGATTGCATAGGTAAATTCTACAATAGACAGATGGGCGATCCGCACTAAATCACAAGTGCAATGACGTTTTGACAACTGGGCCGGTGGGTCTCTGTGCAAAGGTAATGCCGGGTGTTTTCCAAAGAGACGGCCATGAATGCGGTGTTTTTCTTGCAAGCCGTTGCAAGTGGCGGAATGTTCACCCGCATCCCGGACATCCAACGCAGTTTGGGGCTCAGCGAGACCGAGCTTGGTCTGATTTTGGCGGCTCAACCGGTAGGTGGGTTTTTCAGCTTTTTGGTGGCCAGCGCGATTACCGAGCGTCAGGGTGCGCGGACGGTCTGCCTTATCGGTCTGCCCATGCTGGCCATTGCATCATTTATCTTTGCGGTCGCCCCCAATTTGAGCATGGCGATCATAGGGTTGCTCTTATTTGGCATGAGCTTTTCGGTGGTCAATGTGGCCATGAATGTAGAGGCCGACCGGGTCGAGGCCGCATTGGGGCGCCGCATTATGAGCCGGTGTCACGGATTTTGGAGTATGGGGTTTCTGGCGGCCTCCATCTTGGGGGTGTTGGCCACGGCTTTGCAGGTGTCCGCGGGACTGCATCTTGGGTTGATCGTGCCGATCGTTGTTTTGGGGGTTATTGCCACGGTGGTGCCCATGTCTGAAAGTGCCGCGCGGCTTCACAGGGCGGGGGGCAAGACATCGGTTTTGTCATGGCCAACACTGGCGACGATGGGGATCGTGTGTTTCGGTCTGCTGGGCAGCGTCGTTCAGGGGGGCACGCAAAACTGGTCGGTGATTTATATGCGCGAGACCTTTGTGGTGCCCGATTGGATGGACGCGCTCACGATCCCTGTGTTTCTTGTGACGCTCACGCTTGGACGCATGTTCGGCGATGGTTGGCTAAACCGGTTTGGCGTGCGCCGTGTGGCGGTTGGGCTGGTGTCATGCGCCTTTGTGGGGCTGGCATTGGTGGTGGTATCGCCCAGTTTTTGGCTTTCGCTTTTTGGCTTTGGGCTGATGGGGCTTGGTGTCAGCATTATTTTCCCGATGATGGTCACCGCAGCGGCGGCCCTTGGAGACCGTGCGGCCAGTGCCAATGTGGCGGCTGCGACCATGACCACAGGCATCGGCATGCTCGCGGTGCCGCCCATCATGGGATATATGGCCGACACGTTTGGCATGCGGGCGGCTTACGCCGTTCTGGTGCCGGCCTTCGTTCTGGCCTATCTGACCATCCGTCATATCGCGCCGCGCGCTCAACCGCCGCATAAAACCTGATCCTGTTTCACAGCCACCGGCGGTGCATTGGACATAATTTCGCTAAAATTCATCCTTAACCCTTCCTTAACGCTAAATGCCGGGCTCGGAGGTGTTCCCCATGATCCGAGGTCGTGTCGTTGTTTTGTGTATGTAACTTAGATTTGTTTGGACTTGAAAAATGAAGTTTATAAGCATGATCAAACCGCTAAGCGCGGCTTTAGTGGGTGGGTTGTTTCTGGCGACCAGCGCGCAAGCGGCCACTGTGAAGCTAAGCTCGATTGACAATGGTTGGTATAACAACGCCGGAAACCACAGTTCGATCAACACCAATATCTTTACCGGATCACTTGGCGCGAGCGAGTATAAAAGTTTCTTTTTGTTCGATCTATCATCCGTGACCGGCCCCGTGACATCCGCCACGCTGACCATTGACGGTGGAAACGGATCCAATACGGTTTTGGACGCGCCAGTGACGGTGACGTTTAATGATGTGGTGACGGATTTAGACGCACTTCGCGCCGGTACGGGCAGCACATCTGCATTTGACGACCTTGGTGGCGGTGCCACCTATGCCACAGCCAGTTTGGGCGCGCAGTCCAGCAGCAGTGTTATGCCCACGGTTTCGGCCGCTTTGTCGGCGCCGTCTGCGTTGATTGACATTAACGCGGCCAGCGGTGGGCTTTTTGCGATTGGTGCCTTTATCACGAACCCATCGGGCGCAATATGGAGCAGTTCGGCCAATCGTCGTGTCGGTGTGGCGACACTGTCGCTCAATGTGGTATCACCGGTGCCGGTCCCTGCGACCTTGCCTTTGTTGGCGCTTGGTCTGGTCGGATTTGGTGTGGTGGCGCGCCGTAAGAAAGCCGCCTAAGCGGATTTCTTGATCTGGAAGCCCTTGTCGATCATGTCGGAGGGGCGTACCGGATATTCCCCTGAAAAACACGCGTCGCAATATTGCGGCGCGATGACGTTGCGCCCGCCAGCCTCGCCGGCGGCGCGGTAGAGCCCATCCAAAGAGATAAACTTCAAAGAGTTCACGCCGAGGTGCAGGCGCATCTCTTTTTCGGTCATATTGGCGGCCAGAAGTTGGTCCCGCTCAGGCGTGTCCACCCCGTAAAAACAGGGCCACTGTGTTGGCGGTGAGGCGATACGGAAATGCACTTCCTTGGCCCCTGCATCCACAAACATCTCGCGGATTTTTGCACTTGTGGTTCCACGCACGACGCTGTCATCCACCAAGATGATCCGTTTGCCTTTGACCAAAGCCCGGTTGACGTTGAGTTTTAGGCGCACCCCAAGCGAGCGGATTTGGTCCGTGGGCTCAATGAAGGTGCGGCCCACATACTGGTTGCGGGTGATGCCCATGGCGTAGGGGATGCCGCTTTCTTGGCTAAAGCCGATGGCTGCCGGTGTGCCGCCATCGGGCACCGGGCAAACCAGGTCGGCCTCTACCGGGGCTTCGCGGGCCAGCTCTACGCCGATTTTACGGCGGGTCTCATAGACGGACTGGCCGTCAATCACGCTGTCAGGCCGGGAGAAATAGACATGCTCGAAGATGCAAAAGCGCGGCGGCATAGGCGGGAAGGGGCGGTAGCTTTCCAAGCCGTCGCGTGTGATCACGACCATTTCACCGGGGGCCACGTCGCGCTCATATTCCGCGCCGATAATGTCGAGTGCGCATGTCTCAGAGCTGAGCACATAGCCTTCGCCGACCCGTCCGATCACCAGCGGGCGTACGCCGCGCGGATCACGCACACCGATCAGTTTGGAGCGGGTCATGGCCACAATGGAAAACGCGCCCTCCACTTGGTTGAGCGCGTCTTTGATTTTGTCGGGGATGTTTTGTTTGATCGAGCGGGCCATCAGATGGATGATGCATTCGCTGTCTGATGAGGACTGGAAGATCGAGCCGCGATTGATCAGGTCTTTTTTCAGGGTTTCGGCATTGGTGAGGTTGCCGTTATGGGCAATTGCCGCCCCGCCCATTGCGAACTCGCCGAAGAAAGGTTGCACGTCGCGAATGGCGGTTTGTCCTTTGGAGCCTGCGGTGGAGTAGCGCACATGGCCAATGGCCAAGCGTCCGGGCAGGGTTCCCATCAACGAGGATTTGGTGAAATTGTCGCGCACATAGCCAAAGCGCCGGGCGGAGTTGAAATCGCGTTGTTCGTCATAGGCGACGATGCCGCCTGCCTCTTGTCCGCGGTGTTGAAGCGCGTGCAGACCAAGGGCCACGAAATTTGCGGCCTCTGCTATTCCGATGACGCCAAAGACGCCGCATTCCTCATGAAGTTTGTCGTCATCAAACGGGTGGCCGGGGAGTTCCTTGGTCACGTCGTCGGTCATAGTTTTGGCCCCATGAGATTCGCTACGTCCTGATAACAAAGTGTAGTAGGGGTGTCACCCGTCTGTCACATAAGTTGGGTCAGAAATATGAGAATGTCAGAATGGGAAAAAGCGAAGAGACGGGGTATTGGTGGGGGCAAACAAATCCCGCCCCTTCGCAATTGAAGCGCATGCCCGCAGGTCCGACCTTGGGGGGAGCGGACCGATACTCGCAGAGAAATGCACTTAGGTATGCCCGGTAGTTTGTGTGTTTGATTGAGTCGCTACCGGTATCAACACGGCTTTATATAAAGCGGGTTGACGTAAGCGTAAGGGGGAAAGGTGCAGGCGTTTTCCCCCTTTAGGTTGCATAAGGGAAATGTGGCTGGACAGCGTACATTAATTCTATATAACTAGTTTTATCGAATTAATGTAGGGATCACGCGTATGGCTCACCCGGATGTACATCAAGCGGCGCTTGGTTTCTCGGCCATGGGGTCGGAGGCCCGTTTGGACGTTCTGCGTATGCTTGTTAAGGCCGGGCCCAAAGGGCTTGCGGTTGGTGATATTCAACGGCGCACGGGCATTGTCGCCTCCACATTGGCGCATCATCTGAAATTCCTCGCAGCGGCGGATCTGATTGTGCAGGAAAAGCAAGGCCGCTCAATCCTCAGCAGGGCCAATTACGGGCATCTGGAAGGATTGGCGGCCTTTATCCTGAACGAATGTTGTGTGGACGCGGGGGCGGGGCGATGACGGATATCAGCCAGAGCCGGTCCAATTCCGCGTTGCAACAGCTGGCAAAGCTGGCAAGTCCTTGGACTATAACCATTTTGATCCCGATTGTGATTGCCGTGCTCGACCCCGGTCAGCTCAGTGCCATTGTGGCTTTTGCGGTCTCTGCCTTTTTGAGCACTCTGCCTTATATCGCATTTGCGGTGCTTCTGATCGCCGGGCTCAAAGCGGCGGGCGCGGAGGCGGCGATTGCCAAAGCCTTTCAAGGGCGCGAGACCCGGATGATCGTGCTGGCAGCTTTGTTTGGTGGCTTGGCGCCGTTTTGCAGCTGTGAGGTTATCCCTTTCATCGCCGGGCTTTTGGCTCTTGGGGCTCCTTTAGCTGCGGTCATGGCGTTTTGGTTGTCCTCGCCGCTGATTGATCCGCCGACGCTGTTGATCACAGCGGCCGCGTTGGGCTGGCCGTTTGCCATCGGCAAGGCTGTCTTTGCGGTGACGCTCGGTCTTTTTGGCGGATTTGCCGTGAAAGCGATGACCGGGGCTGGATGGCTTTCTATGCCATTGAAAGTATACAGTAAAAGCGGTTGTGGCTGCGGGCCTGATCCGTTTAGTGGTCGGCCCCAATGGGCGTTTTGGTCTGAGGCGCCGCGCCGACAAGTCTTTGTCAAAGAGTTTCGCGACAATGCGCTTTTCTTGATCAAATGGCTGGCGCTGGCCTACATGTTGGAGGCGCTTTTGGTCACTTATGTACCCGCAGAACTGATCGCAAATCTGGTGGGCGGGACGGGTATCTTGCCGATCGCCACGGCCGCTTTGGTGGGCATGCCTGCGTATCTCAACTCTTATGTGGCACCGCCGCTTTTGGCGGGGTTGATGGAGCAGGGCATGGGGGCGGGGGCTGCTATGGCGTTCATGATCGCGGGTGCCGTCAGCTCGGTCCCGGCGATGGCGGCGGTTTGGTCGCTGGTCACACCACGGGTGTTTGCCACCTATTTGGGACTTGGAGTGATGGGGGCCATCATCTCTGGGATCATATTCCAAGCGCTGATGTGAGCCGCCTGCACTTGGCATTTGGGCGCGGGGCGGTACTTTTGGGTAAAGTCTTGGAGCCCATTTTATGATCATCACGCTGGCAGTGTCGGGGTATCGGTCGTTGCGCGATCTGGTTTTGCCCCTGTCGCAAGTGACTGTTGTGACCGGCGCAAACGGAACGGGAAAATCGTCCTTTTACAAAGCTTTACGGCTTATAAGTGATGTGGCGCAAGGGCGGGTCATATCATCACTTGCCGAAGAAGGTGGCTTGCAGTCGACCATTTGGGCCGGGCCCGAACAGGTCACACGCGCCATGGTGTCGGGTGCGGTGCCCGTGCAAGGAGCGGTGCGCAAAAAGCCGGTGGCGTTGCAGCTTGGTTTTGCCTCGCAGGACTATGGGTATGCGGTCGATCTGGGGCTGCCGATCTCAACCGGATCGATGTTTGCTTTGGACCCTGAGATCAAGTTGGAGGCGGTTTGGGTCGGCGAATATTTGCGCCGTGCCAATGTGTTTGCGGAGCGTCGCGGGCCGGTGGTGACGGTCCGGAATGAGACCGGAGCGCGTGATCTGGTTTTGAAGGAATTATCCAGCTTTGACAGTATGTTAACGCACGCTTCTGATCCAAAATCCACGCCCGAGTTGCTGCATCTGCGCGAGCGTATGCGGGGCTGGCGGTTTTACGATCATTTCCGCACCGACCCCGATGCGCCCGCGCGGCGCGCTCAGGTGGGTACGCGCACGCCGGTTTTGGCCTCGGACGGGGCGGATATTGCGGCGGCCTTGCGCACGATCATGGAGATCGGGGATGCGGGCGGGCTGGCGCGGGCGGTCGAGGATGCTTTTCCCGGCTCCCATATCGAGGTGATTTCCAAGCGCGGTATTTTCGATGTGCAAATGATCCAGGACGGCTTGCTGCGGCCTTTGTCTTTGGCGGAATTGTCGGACGGCACTTTGCGCTATCTTCTTATAATTGCAGCACTTTTATCGCCGCGTCCGCCAGAGTTGTTGGTTCTGAACGAGCCCGAAACAAGTCTGCATCCCGATCTTTTGGACCCGCTCGCGCGGCTGATCGCGGCCGCATCCAAAAGCGCGCAAGTGATTGTCGTGTCTCATGCCAAGGCGCTTGTGGCGGCGTTGGAGACGGCTCCGGGCGCGTCGGTGATCGCGTTGGACAAACGGCTTGGAGAAAGCGTGGCGGGCGGGGTGGAGGCACCGGCTTGGGCATGGCCAAAGCGGTGAGCGGGCCGGTCTTGGCGGGGGCGTTAACCTTTTGGGACGAATTGGCATCAATTTGTATGACTTGTGTATGACTC
>CAKZTM010000070.1 GCA_937920555.1 uncultured Paracoccaceae bacterium
ACCGATCACGCTCAAGGTGATGTCCTTGGCGGTCACGAATGGAGAAAGATCGCCTTTGACCTCCACCTTCATGTTTTTGGATTTCTTTTGGATCAGGGTCTGGGTGGCCAGTACATGCTCAACCTCGGATGTGCCGATCCCGTGGGCCAAAGCGCCAAACGCACCATGGGTGGCCGTATGGCTGTCGCCGCACACAATGGTCATGCCGGGTTGGGTCCAGCCAAGCTCGGGCCCGATGATATGTACGATGCCTTGGCGCACATCTTCGACGCCGTAATAAGTGATGCCGAAATCCTTGGCGTTCTTCTCAAGCGCCTCGACCTGAATGCGGCTCATCTCATCGTCGATGCCCTTGGCCCGGTCAAGGCTGGTGGGCACGTTATGGTCGGGCACGGCCACGGTCTTTTCAGGCGCACGAACGCCCCGGCCTGACATGCGCAGACCCTCAAACGCCTGCGGAGAGGTGACTTCGTGAACCAGATGGCGGTCAATATAAAGAAGGCCGGTGCCGTCTTCTTCTTCCGCGACCAGATGGGCATCCCAGATTTTGTCATAGAGTGTTTTAGGCGCAGCCATTGCGTCCTCCGATTAAATATAGATGTGGATATGTTGAAACGTGTTGGTCGGGGGAGGGGTCAGTCAAGCACACGAATAGGTGGCGAGGGCTTCGCCGAAGAACCGCCATGGCAGGCGGGCCCGATCATCCATGTCAAAGACTTGTGTCATGCCAAGGGGGTCTACACGGGAACGGCGGTTGCTTCAAGGATCGGTTTGCGCGGGCCTTCTTTAAGTGCGCGCTTGCCACGCGTTGCGGGTGAGGCGGAAGCACATCATGTCGCCTTTGCTGCCAACGATGTCGAGTGGTTCGGTCCGCACATAGGTGGCCCCGATCTTCTTGGCCGCATTCTGGGAGCGCAGGTTGGCCTCATCAATATGCAGCCAAACATCCGCGAAGCTGGCGAAGGCGTGATCGAGCATTAGTGTTTTCATGGCCAAATTGGTGGCCCCGCCCCAATGATCGCGGATCAAGAACGTATAGCCAATGGAGATCGAGTTGGGCTCACGGGGGGTGGTGTAGTAGCGTGAACAGCCAATCACTTTGCCGGTCTGGGTGTCAGTCGCAATCAGCGTGCCGCCGGCATCGATTAGGAATTTGAAATAGGGGGCGAAGACCTGCGGCATGTGGCGGTCTTTGATCGGATGTTGCTCCCAGATTTTGGGATCACTTGCCGCTTGGGCCAGCTCGTCGAAATCCGATTGTAAGAGCCCGCGCAAGGACACGGTTTGGTTTTGCAATCGGGGTTGATCGTCGAAGGGGATTGAGTTTGTCATGTTCGGATCTCCGGTTTGGGGTCTGTTTAATCGGGTCTTTCGCTAGGAGGGAAGATTGATATTGTGTCCCCTACATTCCGAATGCGCGGACTGTTTGAGACCAAAGTAGAACCATGAGAACTCAAGTTGCTATCATTGGCGGGGGGCCGTCTGGGCTATTGCTCTCACAACTCTTGCATATCAGGGGCATTGATAGCGTCGTTCTAGAGCGCAAGACCCGCGATTATGTGCTGGGCCGTATCCGGGCAGGGGTTTTGGAGCGGGGTTTGGTCTCGCTCATGGAAGAGGCCGGTGTGGCAGACCGTATGCACCGCGAAGGATTGCGCCATGATGGGACCTTGATTGCCCATGGTGGTGACATGTTCCGGGTCGATTTTGCACGCACCACGGGCCATAGTGTCATGGTCTACGGACAGACCGAAGTGACGCGGGATCTTTATGACGCGCGGGAGGCGGCGGGTGGCCAGATTGTCTACAATGTCGAAGATGTGGTTATTGAGGGTGCGGACACGGACACGCCTTTTGTGAGCTACACGGCGGATGGAAAATCGCACAGGTTGGCATGTGATTTTGTGGCCGGATGTGACGGGTTTCACGGGGTGTCGCGCAAGACCATTCCGCAAGATTTGCGTCAGGAGTTTGAGAAAGTCTATCCCTTTGGCTGGTTGGGCATATTGTCGGAGACCCCGCCGGTAAATCACGAGCTGATATATGCAAATTCGGAGCGCGGTTTTGCGCTGTGTTCCATGCGCAATGCCAACCTGTCGCGCTATTACATTCAGTGCGCGATGACCGACCGGGTGGAAAACTGGTCTGATGACGCCTTTTGGGACGAGTTGAAACGGCGCTTGCCTCAGGCTGCGGTGGCCGAGCTGCAAACCGGGCCATCGATCGAAAAATCCATTGCCCCATTGCGGTCTTTTGTGTGCGAGCCAATGCAGTGGGGGCGGTTATTCTTATGCGGCGATGCGGCTCATATTGTGCCGCCGACCGGGGCAAAGGGGCTCAACACTGCGGCCTCCGACGTGCATTACCTTTATAACGGTTTGCGGCAGTTTTATGAGGAGGGTGACCGCAGCGGGATTGATCGCTACTCTGAGCGGGCTTTGGCGCGTGTTTGGAAGGCGGAGCGGTTCAGTTGGTGGTTCTCTTCGTTGATGCACCGCTATCGGGATCAATCGGAGTTCGATTTGCGCATGCAGCGTGCGGAGTTGGATTTCTTGGCCTCTGATGCGGCGGCGCAGGCGGCCATGGCAATCAATTATGTGGGGCTTGATTACTGATGAGCGACCGATTTGACAAAGGCATGAAGCTTCGCCGTAAAGTTCTGGGGGATGCCCATGTGGACCGGGCGGAAGCTGCAAAAACACCGCTTGATGAGCCATTTCAGACGCTGATTACGCAAAGCGCTTGGGGGACGGTGTGGGCCTCTGATGCGATCCCTCTGCGCGAACGCTCAATGCTGACTTTGGCAATTTTAGCGGCCACCGGAAATTTTGAGGAAATCCCCATGCATGTGCGCGCTTGTGCCAATACGGGCGCGTCTCGTGAAGACATCATGGAAGCCTTTCAGCATGTGGCGATCTATGCGGGTGTGCCCAAGGCCAATCATGCCATTAAGCTTGCCAAGGCGACCTTCGCCGAGATGGAGAATGAGGCATGACCGGTTATGTGGCCCGCGACCGGCGTTGGCAGCCCGACGCGTTGACCCCAGCTTATAAATCAAGCCTGAAGCGGTCTCCGCAAGCGGCCTTGATCTCGTTCCCGACAACTATCAGTGAGGAAACCGGGCCGGTCTTTGGGCATGACATTTTGGGCCCTCTGGATGCTGATTTGATACATAATTTTGCCGCTGACGGCGCGTCGGCCATTGGGCCACGCATTATTGTGCATGGTCGGGTTCTTGATGAATTTGGCCGCCCCGTGCCCAATGCTTTGGTGGAGGTTTGGCAGGCCAATGCGGGTGGGCGGTATCGCCACCGTAAGGAAAGCTATCTGGCACCTCTTGATCCAAATTTTGGCGGGTGCGGGCGGTTTTTAACCGGCGAAGACGGCTCATACGAATTTCGCACCATTCAGCCGGGCCCTTATCCTTGGCCCAATGGACCCAATGATTGGCGGCCTGCTCATATTCATTTTTCTGTCTTTGGGGCGGCATTTGCGCAGCGGTTGATCACGCAAATGTATTTTGAGGGCGATCCGATGATCCCGCTTTGCCCGATTGTTGGCGTGTTAAACGCAAAAGAGGCGGTTGAGGCGCTGGTGGCCTCGCTTGATATGACGCGAACTGTGCCCATGGATGCGCGGGCCTACAAATTCGACATTGTCTTGCGTGGCCGTCGTCAAACCGCGTTTGAGAACCGCCCGGAGGGAATGTGATATGGCGCAAAAGCTGACCCATCTGCGCGAGAGCCCATCCCAGACCGCAGGGCCGTATGTACATATTGGATGCACGCCCAATTTCGCCGAGCTCAACGGTGTCTACCCCCAAGACCTTGGAAACGTTATGAAAACGGGTGTGGTGCAGGGCCGGGAAATCACTGTGACTGGTACCGTTTTTGACGGAACAGGCACGCCGTTGCGCGATGCCATGATCGAGATTTGGCAGGCTGACGCTGCGGGTGTTTACCCCGGTCAGGCGGGGTGTGACCCGAATTTTACCGGTTGGGGGCGCTCTGCGGGGGACATGGAGACTGGCGAATTCCGCTTTGAGACCGTGAAACCCGGTCAGGTGGGCTTTCGCGATGGGCGCATGCAGGCGCCTCATGTGACGTTCTGGATTGTGGCGCGCGGCATCAATATCGGGCTGCACACGCGCATGTATTTTGAAGATGAGGCCAAGGCGAATGCGATTGATCCGATCCTGAGCCGGATTGAGCATCAGGTTCGGGTGCCGACCCTTTTGGCTAAGGCTCAAAGCGATGGGCACTACCGGTTCGACATTCATCTGCAAGGGCCGCAAGAAACGATTTTTTTCGATTCTTAAATTGGTCTATTTTGACGGTTAAAGCGTTGTTTTTTATGCGCAATGTAGCGCTACTGCGCTAGCGGAGTAGTGTTGCGGAAATGGCCAATTTGCCCTCGCATTTTAAGGTGCAATCAGGTGATTAGGATCGCTCTGAAATCATTGACATTCGTGCCGGTCGGGCCGGGTGCGAAAATGTCGTCAATGGCGTTAAACGCCGTCCACGCGTCATTATTTGCCAGGGATTTTTGCGGATCAATGCCCAATGCGCGCAACCGCTGAACGGTGGTGCCATCGGCAAAGGCCCCGGCGTTGTCCTCGCTTCCGTCAATACCATCCGTATCCGCCGAAAGGGCCGTGACGTTATTGACCCCCTCAATCTGGCCGGCGAGGGCCAACAGGGTTTCTGTGTTGGGTCCACCTTTTCCGGTGCCTGTGATGGTTACAGTCGTCTCGCCGCCGGACAATAAAATTACAGGCTTTTTCATAGAGTTAGAGGCAAATTCTTGCGCGATGGCGCCTAAAATGCCGCCCAGCTCGCTCGACTTGCCCTCGAACCGGTCTGACAGGATCATCGGAGTGAGGCCTATGGACCGGGCGTGCGCGGCCGCCGCATCCAGTGATTTTCGCGCCGAGGCCAGAAGATGAGCTTCGTTGTTTTTGAAGATCGGGTCGGTGCTCAGCGGTGGCTCGGCGTCGACAAGCTGGATATAATCGTGAATTTTTTGCGGAAGGTATACTCCGTAAGTATCTGTAATTGAAGATATATCCTCAGAGATAAGGCTTGGAGGAATGGTCGGACCCGACGCAATATCAGCCAATGTGTCCCCTGGAATATCAGACACAACAAGGCTGATAACCTTGGCAGGATGGGCCAGCTTTGCCAGCCTGCCGCCTTTGACGGTGGAGAACCTGCGGCGGATTTCGTTCATGGCTGAAATCGGCGCGCCGGAGGCTAGAAGCGCTTCGTTCAGGACGATTTCGTCATTCAAATCGAAGCCTTGAGGTGGTGCGGCCAGAAGAGCGGAGCCACCGCCGCAGATCAATGCAATCACAAGGTCATCTGCGCTGAGGTCGGACACGGCGGCCATGATCTCTTGGGTTGCGTCAATTCCGGCCTGATCAGGGACCGGATGGCTGGCCTCAATCACCTTGATATGTTGGCAATTTTCGCCGTAACCATAGCGGGTCACGACAGTTCCGCTTAGCGCTCCATCCCATTGATCCTCAAAGGTTTTAGCCAGTTGAGCAGCACCTTTTCCAGCACCAATAACCACCGTGCGGCCTTTAGGTTTACTTGGCAAAAATGCCTTTAAAGTCACGTCAGGAAGAGCTGCCTTTACGGCCACATCAAACAGGTCTGTCAGAAGCTGTCGTGCGGTGGTCTGTTGTGGTGTCATGACGGGGTGGTCGCACTTCTTTGGTGATTTTTGACCACGTTAACCTTTGAAAAATGCGGTGTCATCAAACTGTATGATTTCTGTATGACTTTTGTATGACATTTTGGCACAGATCGGGACCGTTAACGGGCCGCGCGGTCCGGTTTAGCCTAAGATGGGATCAATCGGGCCGATCGGGAAGTCTACCGACTGTTCGATGAAATGCGCCACTTGCAGGAGTTTGGCTTCCCCTCGGGGCGGGCCGATCAGTTGCAGTCCCACCGGCAGGCCGTCGGCGGTGAACCCGACCGGCACGGATATGGCAGGCAGACCGGTGGTCGTGGCCAGAAACGCGAATTTGAGCCAGCTGATATAGTCGTCCATGGGTTGGCCCGCGATGGAGCGCGGATATTCAAGCTCGACCGGGCCCGGCTTGCAGCCGACGACTGCGGTGGCCAGCACGTCATAAGTGCTCAAAAAGCCTGCCATAGTGTCGAATAGGGTGGAGCGATTGAGTTGTGCGTCGTTGATGTCATCAATGGTCAGGCTGCGTCCATAGTCCAGATTTTCGCGCAAGGTGTCCTTGAGGTGTTTTTGGATGCGCCCTGGAGCGCGGCCTATGGTGGCGGTCCACAAGGCGCCGCGAAGGATGCGGTATGTGTGTTCCAATCCGGTGATGTCTGGGCAGGCCTTATCGACCGTTGCGCCGTTTTTGGCACTGATTCTCATTGCGTTGTCGAGGATTTCGGCGATCTCGGTTTCAACCACGCCGTAGCCGTTAAGTGTCGGGGAATAAGCGATTTTCCAATTCGACTCAACTAGAGGAGTGGTGTCCAAAAACGGTACATCCGGTGCGGGAAATGAGATCGGGTTGGCAGGGTCAAATCCGGCCATTGCGTCCAGAAACAAGGCACAATCCTCGACCGATCTGGCCATTGGTCCCTGCACACCTTCGCGGGCGAACCCTAAAGCGCCCCCGGATGGAACCCGTCCGGGCGTTGGTCTGAGCCCGACAATTCCGCAAAAAGCCGCCGGGGTGCGCAGGCTGCCCGCATGGTCCGATCCATGGGAAAGCCAAAACTCGCCGGTCGCCAGTGAGGCCGCAGCGCCTCCCGAGGAGCCGGCTGCGTTTCGCGATGTGTTCCACGGGTTGCGGGTTGGGCCAAATACCGCATTGAACGTGTTTGCCCCGGCGCCAAATTCCGGTGTGTTGGTTTTGCCCATAACCACGCCGCCACGTTCTTCGAGCCGGGTGACAATCGGGTCTGATATCTCGGGGATGTAGTCCGTATGGCCGAGGGTGCCATATGTCGTGCGTACATCTTTTACGTTCGATAAGTCTTTGATCCCAATAGGAAGTCCCGCCAGTATGTTTGGCTTTGATGACGCCTCTGGTGCCGCACTTTTGGCGCGCTCAACGCACAATGTGGGCGTGGCATTTATATGCGGCTCCACCTGCGCCAAACGGGCCGCGCAAATGTCGACCAGCTCTTGGGCTGACACCTCCTTGCGTTTGAGCAGTGCGACTATTTCAACGGCGGATTTGGCGCTCAGCTCATGGCCGGAAAAATCGGTTTTTACGGGTATTGTGGTCACGCGCATGCCCCTGCAAATTTTCTGCGAGGCTACCCAGATGCCGTTGATGTGAAAACATTAAAGTGTTGGGCTATAGGTTTTTTCGCCCAATTATCCGTTGCATCGTGAGAGGTTGGCACTATTGTCCTTCCTAATCGCTTGTCCGGCGGGCTTTTGGCAGGTCAAAGTGAATCAAAAAACTTGAGTTACCAACAATGGAGGAATGTTACTCAATGGAACGTCGTAAATTTATCAAAGGTACGGCTCTTGGTCTTGGCGGGGCGGCTCTTGCAGCGCCTGCTGTTGCGCAAGGCACAAAGACGCTCACAATCGTATCAACATGGCCACGTGATTTCCCGGGTTTGGGTCTGTCCGCGCAGCGTTTGGCGGCGCGTATCGATCAGCTTTCCGAGGGCCGGATCAAGACCGAGTATTTCGCAGCTGGCGAGCGTGTGGGTGCGTTCGACGTGTTCGACGAAGTGGCTTCCGGCAACTCGCAAGCCTACATCGCGGCGGATTACTACTGGACTGGTAAGCATCCAGGTTTTGCGTATTTCACAGCTGTGCCGTTTGGCATGACAACACCTGAGTGGAACGCTTGGATCAAGTTTGCAGGCGGCCAGGAGCTTTGGGACGAGTTGTCCGGCGAGTTTGGCCTGAAGGCGGTCACATGTGGTGCAACTGGTGCGCAGGCCGGTGGCTGGTTCAACAAAGAGATCGAGAGCCCAGACGACCTTCAAGGTCTCAAGATGCGTATTCCGGGCCTTGGCGGCAACGTGATGTCCAAGCTGGGTGTCTCGACTGTATCGCTTCCGGGCGGTCAGATTTACGAGAACCTTGTCTCGGGCGCGATTGAGGCAACCGAGTGGGTTGGTCCGTATAACGACTTCTTCATGAAGTTCTATGAGGCGGCCAAGTTCTACTACACTGGCGGTATGCACGAGCCGGGCGGTGGTCTTGCCTTTGGTATGAATGCAAGCTGGTGGGGTTCTCTTACCGACTGGGAGAAGGCCGTCATTGAGGCTGCTTGTAACGAAGAGCACGCAGCCCAGCCTGAGGAAGCATCTGCCAACAATGGTGCGTATCTTGCGCGTCTGGTGAATGATCACGGTGTTGAGACCCGTGCGTTCAACGACGATGTTTGGGATGCGTTTGGTGATGCGGCGGTTGAGGTGTTTGAAGAGACACGCGACCATTCCGCGCTTGCCACAAAGATCGATGATGAGTTCCAGGCCAAGCTGCGTGAAATCGGCGGCTGGCGTGCGCAGGCTGAGGTGGAGTTCTCCAACCAGCGTAACCGCGTTCTGGGCATGATCTGATCCAACTGATCGACTGATATCTCAAAGCCGGGGGGAACCTCGGCTTTGGGTTTTTGCGGGTTACGCGTCACAAAGAACGCCCCCGTCGCTGCTAATTGTCGCTTGGGGGAGGGGATCCATGTCGTTGCCAGAAATTTCGCGAGAGGGTGATCCGGCCCTTGTGACACGGATCTTTGGCTGGGGCACTCTTGCTTGTCTTGTAGCCTTTATGATCAACAATGTTTTGACCGTGCGTTGGGATTATCCCGGTGCCATGAAGGCCCTTTCCGGCGGCGGGACGGGCGCAGTTATTCAGCTTACCGTCTATCTTGTGCTGATCGCGGTCGCGGTCTTGTTCGTGCTTAGAACGCCGTACCGCGCATTACGCTGGGACGCCCGCAAGATCGGGGCGTTTAACAATTATCTTATTCGCGCCTGTTTCTTTTCTGTCCTGTTTGTCGGCATTGCCGATGCGGCAATCGCTTTTATGCGGGTTGAAAAGCTGCTCGGATATTTCCTGTCTGATGAGCTTGTGCGGGGGATGGCGCGGGCGCAGTTTGTGGGCACGCGGGTACATATACCGCTGATTGCCCTGAGCTTTATCGTGGCCATGTTCAGCCGCACACTTGGGTTCACATGGTTGGCCCTTTTGATTGTTGCGGCTGAGTTGGCGATTGTTTTGTCGCGCTTCATCTTCTCATACGAGCAGGCCCTTATGGGCGATTTGGTGCGCTACTGGTATGCGGCATTATTCCTGTTTGCGTCGGCCTACACTCTTGTCGAGGAGGGTCACGTGCGCGTCGACGTGTTCTACGCGGGGTTTGGTCGCTCCAAGAAGGGATTTGTCAACGCGGTCGGCACGATCCTTTTGGGCATGACCACCGCGTGGGTGATCATTGCCATCGGTTTTGCCGGCAAGCAGTCAATCATAAACTCACCGGTCGCCAATTTCGAGGTTACCCAAACTGGCGGCACGGGGATGTTCATTAAATATCAAATGGCGGCCTTCATCGGCATTTTTGCCATCACGATGTTGATCCAATTCGTCGCTTATCTGTTTGACGCGGTTGCTGACCGTCGCGGTGAGCCCGGCGGACGCGAAGCCGCTCCGGTTGCGCATTAATTTAAAGGCTGTCTGATGGAACTTTTCTTTCTCGCAATTCTCGTGCTCATCATGGCGACCGCTTTGGGGTCAGGCTATCCGGTGGCTTTCGCGCTTCCGGGGGCGGCGATCCTGTCCATCGGCCTTGCTGCTGGTGCCGGATACCTTTTTGAGAGCAATCCAGACGCCTATTTCCATTCAGGGGGGCCGGGGCAATGGCTGTCTGCGGGGGTGACCAACCTTCGAGGGGTCTATTGGGAGGTCGAACGAGATACGCTGATTGCCATTCCGCTCTTTATTTTCATGGGGATTATGCTTCAGCGCTCCAAGATCGCGGAAGATTTGTTGATCGCCATGGCGCAGCTTTTTGGGCCGGTTCCCGGTGGTCTTGGCATCTCGGTGGTCTTTGTGGGCGCGCTTTTGGCGGCGACCACCGGTATCGTTGGAGCGACGGTTGTGGCGATGGGACTGATTTCCCTGCCTGCGATGTTGCGCAACAATTACTCGCAGTCTTTGGCCACGGGCACGATTGCGGCCTCGGGTACATTGGGGCAGATTATTCCGCCCTCAATTGTTCTGATCATTCTGGCCGATCAGTTGGCCAGTGCCACCGATCAGGCGTCCACGTTGCGCAAGGCGCTCCACAAGGAGGCCACGGGCGAGCTGTCTATGCCCACGGCGTTTGATGTGACATCCACTTCGGCGGGCGAGATGTTCTTGGGCGCATTTGTACCCGGAATGGTTCTGGTCGGGCTCTACATGCTGTATATTCTGATCTACGCCATCATTAAGCCGTCAGCGGCCCCGTCGGTGCCTTATGAGGGTGCGCGCGACGGGAAGTTCTGGGTGAATGTCACGCTTATTCTGGTGCCACCGCTTGCGCTGATTTTCCTAGTTCTCGGATCCATTATAGCAGGTATTGCGACGGTTAATCAGGCTGGTGCCATTGGTGCATCGGGCGCGCTTATCATGGGTGGCTACCGGCTGACCCAAGGTGGTCGAACGACCTATTATCCGGCTTTGCTGGCCATTTTGGCGCTGATGATCATCACGTTCGCGTCGTATAATTTCAACATGAACATCAAGGCGCTGATCTCTACCGGTGGCGATATGACCGGCATTTATATCGGTGCGATTGGAACCGTTTTGTTGATCATAGCGCTGATCTGGAGCGGGCTGCGGGTGTTTCGCATCGAGAACACGCTTTATGAGGTGATGTTGGAGACGGCCAAGGCGACTTCGCTCGTGTTTATCATTCTGCTGGGGGCGGCCATGCTCACAGCGGCCTTCCGAGCCTTTGGTGGCGAAGAGCTGGTGCGCGATTTCCTCAACTCGCTGCCGGGTGGTTTCTGGACCCAGTTTGTGATCGTTATGGCGGTGATTTTCTTCCTTGGGTTCTTTCTGGATTTCATCGAGATCGCGGTTGTCGTGGTGCCGATTGTGGCTCCGATCCTGCTGGCGGACCCCTCGGCCAATATTACGGCTGTGTGGTTGGGAGTGATGATCGGGCTGAATATCCAAACCTCGTTCCTGACGCCGCCCTTTGGGTTTGCGCTGTTTTATTTGCGCGGGGTTGCCCCGCCCATCGTCAAGACCATTCAGATGTACAAGGGCGTGATTGCGTTTATCTTCTTGCAGCTCACCGCTCTTGGGATCGTCGGTTATTACCCGCAATTGGTGAATTATCTGCCAAATCGGGTCAGCTTTTTGTCCGACACATCGCCGCCGCCTCGTAATCCCAAGTTGCAGTATTGCCTTGATGAGTTTGTGACCGAAAAGGTCGCCTCTGAGGGGACTGTTTTGGAGGCGATCCGGGGTGCCAAGGCGCTGGATTTATCGCCCTTGCCGTCTGGTGTTGCGGGTGATTTGTCAGATGCGTTTGAGAATGCGGAGACGGCGGTTGCGGGCTTGGACGAGATTGCCAGCGCGGCCGCAGCGGTTAAGGCGGCGGCGGGTGATTACCGTCCGGCGCAAATGTTTGTGCGTCGTTTGGAAAAGCAGGTGCGCGAGATTGATGAGCGCATTGGTGAGTTGTCCCAGAGAAGTGACCGGGCGCGCGATGACGAGGCGCTTCGCACGGAATTGGCTGGTCGCATTGAGGCTTTGGAGGCGGAGAAGGACGAGGTCCGGGCGCAGGTTCCCGACACTTGGGAGGGGCAATATGACACGTTCCAATCCCTTGTTGCGGCAGAGGACAAGGCGCGCAACACGTACCGTCGTGCCGCTGACGGCTCTTATGAGAGTGCCGCAGAGTTCGTGGCGATACTGAACTCTAACGAGGCTTTTGCGGCGCTGTCTGGCGATCTGGAAGGGTTGCGTGCGGTGATCACCGATCAAGATCCGGCTCAGTCGGAGGAGGTTGTGAATGCGCTGGCCAAGTCCTTTGGCGCGGTTGACGGGGCTAGGGATGTGAAATCGGCCCTAGACAAGGCCCGTCGCGCGTTGCGTGCCAAGACGCCCGACAAGGAAAAGGCGCTTGATGAATATGCAGATGCGCTTGAGGCTTATGCGGAAGGGTCCGAGTGGCGCGCCGTGGCCGAGGGCGATATCAAAGCGGGTGTTCAGCGCTACATGGCGGGTATTCAAACGACCCTTGGGGCGCGTCTGCAAGATGATCTGACCCGCGAACAGGGGCTGTTTTTGGCCAAATGCACTGCCGGGCACCGGGATGTGTCGCTGAATTTCTGATGGCGGTCGGCGGCCCGGTTTAGGGGCCGCTGGCGCTGTGGCGCAACCGGCTTAGGGTGACGGGTGTTATCCCTAGGAACGATGCAATCAAGGTGTGGGTGAAGGTCTGCTCATACCCGGGGTATCTGTCCCTGAACCACGCAAGTCGGTCGGCGCCGCCCAGAGCTGCCAGGCACCATTCCCGGTCTGCTTTTCGGCCCAGTTCATCGCGCAATATTCCATTGGCCCAGTCCCGGACCGGCTCAGAGGCAAGCATGGTGTCCAGCAGCAGGTTGCTGTCCATTTGCGCCACCAAACTATCTGTCATCGCCTCTACTGAAATTAGCGACATGCCGTCCCGTGTCCGGGCAATGTTCGGGGTGAGCGTGCATGGGCCAACATGCAGCCCCACGCAAATGGCGCTTCCTTGGGAGCTGTAGATGTGGCTTGCGACTTGTCCTTGCAAAATGATCAGTTCGCGGGTCTCCGGCGTGCCTTGCTCAACAATGGTGGCGCCTTTTTTCACCAGTTTTGGGGTCCAGTTTGACGCGAAACGCGCAGCACAGGTTTTGTCGCGCAAGTCTGGTGACTGCATCAGAAATGTCAGTAAATCCATTCTTCAAAACTCTTATCAAACGATAATGCGCGAGACCGCCCGTCAGTGGCACTTGTCGCATATTCAAAGGAGTTTAGAAATGATGATGCGAATTCACCCCGGACGGCACGGCTTGAGAGCGATTGGTTTTGGCCTGGCAGGAGCGGCGCTATATGCGCTGATGATCAATGGCACGCTTGCCCATATCCAAGCTGTATCAGGCATGGTCCCGTTTGACATGCGACCTTTAGGGTATAGCCCGAAGGAGGCGGCGGACCTGCTTGGCGGGTTGGGTGAGGCTGGGCGCAGGTACTATCTGACGCGTCAAATACCGCTTGATACGGTCTATCCCGCTTTGCTGGCGATAACCTTGGTCTCTGCCATTTGCGGGTTTGGCGCGCGGCTGCGTTGGCACACACTTGTGCGTGCGGGATTTGTGTGTTCGGTGGCCGCGGCAGTGTTTGATTATGCGGAAAATCTTGGCATTGTCGCGATGATTTGGGGCTGGTCGGACTTGCCCGGTGCGCTGGTTTACGCAAGCAGCGGTGCAACAATCGCCAAGTCATGTTTGACCAGCATCGCTGTCCTCATTGCTGTTTTTCTTGGGGTTAGCTGGATTTGGCGAACTGGCCGGGATTTTCGTCAGTAGACGCCTGATACCGGCTTGGTCTTGCCTGTCGAGAGAATTTACACCGTATGCAACAGTATACTGTCGACGCCCCCAGATGGATGGGCTAAGAAGCGCCAAACAAATTTCCAAAGGGGTTTGCCCATGTCCGATATCATTTACACCAAAGTGGACGAAGCGCCGGAATTGGCGTCCGCATCGTTCCTGCCGATCATCCAGAAATTTGCAGCCGCCGCAGGCGTGTCTGTGGGCACCAAGGACATCAGCTTGGCGGGCCGTATTCTGGCGACATTCCCTGAGCATCTGAGCGAGGCGCAGCGCCAATCGGACGATTTGGCGGATTTGGGTCGTTTGGTTAAAACGGCGGATGCCAATGTGATCAAGCTGCCCAATATTTCGGCCTCGGTCCCGCAACTGGTGGCGGCGATCACCGAACTTCAGGCGCAAGGTTTTGCGCTGCCCGATTACCCCCAATCGCCCAAATCCGACGCTGAAATCGAGGTTCGGGCTAAATATGACGGGATCAAGGGCTCGGCTGTGAACCCGGTATTGCGCGAGGGAAATTCGGACCGGCGCGCGGCCAAAGCGGTGAAAAGTTTCGCGCAGAAAAACCCGCACCGGATGGGGGATTGGACGGCCAACAGCAACACCCATGTGTCGGCCATGTCTGGGGGGGATTTCTTCTCTAACGAGGTTTCGGCCACGTTGAGCGAGGACACGATCGCAAAGATCGTTCTGACAACGGATAAGGGCGACACGGTTCTAAAGGAGGGGATCGCTTATCCTGCGGGAACTGTGGTTGATGCGACATTCATGAGTGTCGCGGCGCTAAAGTCGTTTTTGGCCAGTGAGATTGAGAGGACCAAAGCGGCGGGCACGCTGTTTTCGCTGCATCTCAAAGCGACGATGATGAAAGTGTCGGATCCGATTATTTTCGGGCACGCGGTGCGGGCTTTTCTGGCACCTGTGTTTGAGACCCATGGTGATGCCATGCGCGATCTGGGTGTTAACCCCAATTCTGGATTGGGCGATCTTTTGGCCCGTGTTGAGGGCAATGCCGCGATTATGGCGGATATCGAGGCCTGCATGGCGTCGCGTCCGCCGCTTTACATGGTGGATTCCGACAAGGGCATCACCAATCTGCATGTATCCTCGGACGTGATCATTGATGCTTCTATGCCTGCATTGATCCGCGCAGGCGGCAAGGGCTGGGGCCCCGACGGCAAAGAGGCGGACGCAAATTGCGTGATCCCGGACAATTCTTATGCGCCCATTTATGATGAGAGCATCGCGTTTTTCAAAGAAAACGGCAAGTTGGACCCTGCCACGGCGGGCACTGTTCAAAACGTTGGATTGATGGCGCAAAAGGCCGAAGAGTACGGATCGCACCCGACCACGTTTGAGATCCCGGAAGCCGGCACCGTGAAGATGATCCTTGAAGATGGCACTGTGTTGCACAGTCATGTGGTTGAGGCCGGGGATATCTGGCGGTCCGCGTCCACCCGCAAAGCGCCGATCGAGGATTGGGTTAATCTGGCGATCAGTCGTCAAAAAGCGGAAGGGTGTGAGGCGATTTTCTGGCTCAATCCAGAGCGCGCCCATGACGCGGAGCTGATTGCTTACGTCAAGCCGATCCTGAAGGCCAAAGGCGTGGCGGACAAGTTCAAGATCATGGCCCCGCGTGAGGCGACCCGTGTGTCGCTGGAGACGATCACCAAGGGTGAGAACTCCATCGCGGTGACGGGCAATGTTTTGCGCGATTATCTGACGGATTTGTTCCCGATCCTTGAGCTGGCGACCTCGGCCAAGATGCTGTCGATTGTGAAGCTGATGAATGGCGGCGGGTTGTTCGAGACCGGAGCGGGCGGCTCTGCGCCCAAGCATGTTCAGCAATTGCAGGAGGAAAATCACCTGCGTTGGGACAGTCTGGGCGAGTTTTGTGCGCTTGGCGAGAGCCTGACGTTTTTGGCGGACGCGAAGGGCAATGAGAAAGCCCGTGTGTTGGGCCAAGCGGTGGATGCAGCGACCCAAGGTATTTTGGATAATGGTCGGTCGCCATCGCGCAAAGTGGGTGAGCCTGACAACCGCGACAGTCATTACTGGTTTGCCCGCTACTGGGCGGAGGCTTTGGCGGCCCAAACCGATGATGGGGATTTAGCGGCGCATTTTGCACCAATTGCACAGGCGCTGGCGGCAGGTGAGGAAAAGATACTGGCCGAGCTTGCTGCCGTGCAAGGCCCTGCCGCCGATTTGGGTGGTTATTACAAGACCGATGGTGCCAAGACTGCTGCTGTTATGCGCCCGTCTGCGACGCTAAACGCGATTATCGGTTAAATCGCACAGTGCAAAAAAAGGGCCGCGCTTTCGATATTGAAGGCGCGGCTTTTTTATGTGCCGGGGCAGGGCCGTGTGGTCCTGCGCTGATGCGGTCGTGTTTGCCCGTTAGCCCAAGCTGACGCTTGCGGCACTTTCTGGCAGTTCTTCGTCAAAGCAGCGCTGATAAAACTCGGCCACTGTTTGGCGTTCCAACTCGTCGCATTTGTTGAGGAAGGTCAGGCGGAAGGCAAAGCCCACATTGTTGAAAATCTCGTGGTTTTGCGCCCATGCGATGACGGTCCGCGGCGACATCACGGTAGAAATATCGCCGTTGATAAAGGATGAGCGGGTCAGATCGGCCACGGTGACCATCTGGCTGACCATCTTGCGGCCTGCCTCGTTTTGCAAAAACGGGTTTTTGGCCAGCACGATTTCGACCTCGGCGTCATGTTCCAAGTAGTTGAGCGTGGTGACCATGGACCAACGGTCAAGCTGGCCCTGATTGAGCTGTTGGGTGCCGTGATAAAGGCCAGTGGTGTCGCCCAGACCGATTGTGTTGGTGGTCGAGAACAGGCGGAAATAGGGGTGTGGTGTGATCACCTCGTTTTGGTCCAGCAGCGTCAGTTTGCCGTCGACCTCCAAGACCCGCTGGATCACGAACATCACGTCCGGGCGGCCTGCGTCATATTCATCAAACACAATCGCCACAGGATTGCGCAGCGCCCAAGGCAGAATGCCCTCCTGAAAGGTGGTCACTTGCTTGCCGTCTTGCAGTTTGATCGCGTCTTTGCCGATCAGATCGATCCGGCTGATGTGACTATCGAGGTTCACGCGGACAGTTGGCCAGTTGAGGCGCGCGCCGATCTGTTCGATATGGGTGGACTTTCCGGTGCCGTGGTAGCCCTGAACCATCACCCGCCGATTGTTGCGGTAGCCTGCCAAAATCGCCAGAGTGGTGTCATGGTCAAAACGGTACGTGTCGTCGATGGCCGGAACCCGTTCGCTGGGCTCGGCAAAGCCTTTGACGATCAAATCGCTGTCGATGCCGAATGTATCGCGCACGCTGATATCCAGTGTCGGTTCTGTCTGCATGTCCATCGATCCGTCCGCCATCATTCTCTCTTTTCACATCGCTTTGAGCTGCGCCACAGCAGCTGAGAAACCCGTTGGGTTTTGGACGAATTTGCCCGGTGGTGCAAGGGCTCGCATTGACAAATCGTGCGGCTAAGGCCTCATTGATACGAAACAACCGGGAGGCCGATATGCTGGAAGAACCGCCGCTGTTGCGAATTTTCGGGCGCGGGTCGCGAAATCGGCCGACGCCTGCGCAAATTGAGGCCTTCAGAGGCGCCCAGACCGGGCATGTTTGCGATGCTTTGGGCGGCGATGGAGCGCTGGATTTGGCGATTAAGCCATTGGCGGGCGGCGCGTCTGTGCTTTGTGGTCCTGCTTTAACAGCCGATTGCGGTCCTGCGGATATTTTGGGCATCACAGCGGCGCTGACGGAAGTGGAGCCGGGGGATGTCGTGGTTCAGGCCACGGGCGGCTGGATGGGCTGTGCGGCCTTGGGGGATCTGGTTGCCGGGCGTGCGCAAAACGCAGGTGCGGCGGGCGTTGTGTCGGACGGGTGCGTGCGCGATGTTCCGGGCATATTGGCGCTGGGACTGCCGGTTTTTTGTGCCGGGATCAATCCCAATTCCCCTTTTTCTAAGGGCCCTGGTGCTGTCGGTCATCCGGTCAGTGTTGGCGGGCGACAGGTTTGCTCTGGCGATATGATCATTGGCGATCAGGACGGGGTTGTTGTTGTGCCGTTTGACCAGATCGATGCGGTATTGGCGGCCTTGGACACCATTCGGGCCGCGGAGGCCATCGTTGAGGCCAAGGTGAAATCGGGACTTGTGACGCCGGAGGCTTTGGCTGACTTGATAGCCAGCGATGTGGTTGAACGAACTTGAGGGAGATTTGAGATGCTGAGATCTGAAGTAAATGAAATTTTGCGGGCCAGTGACGCGTTTATCAGGTCGTTTGGCTATATCATGCCGCCCTTTGCCCATTGGTCGCCGGAGCAAATGCGCGCCGCTGATCACAAGACCATCGTGGATCGCGGTATGGGCTGGGACATCACCGATTATGGTGAGGGGCGCTTCGATGAGATGGGGTTGTTTTTGTTCACCGTGCGCAACGGTGATGCGGGCGATCTGCCCAAGGGCACGGGCATGCTTTATGCCGAAAAGATCATGATCAGCCGCAAAGATCAGTACTCGCCCATGCACCGGCATATCATCAAGGCCGAGGACATTATCAATCGTGGTGGTGGGACTTTGGTGTTGGAGTTGTTCGCGCCTTTGGCGGATGGCGGGATTGACCGCGAGGCGGATGTGACCGTGCCTGTTGATGGGATTTTACGGACTTTGCCGGCTGGGGGTAAGTTGAAGCTTGATCCTGGCGAAAGTGTTACGTTGCTGCCGGGGGTGTGGCATGCGTTTTGGGGAGAGGGCGCTGACGTGTTGATCGGTGAGGTCTCGACGGTGAATGATGACAAGACCGACAATGTGTTTGAGCAGGACATTGGGCGGTTTGCCTCGATTGATGAGGACGAGGCGCCGCTTCATCTTCTGGTGTCCGATTACGAGACACATCTTTAGGGGCGTTTGAGGGGCTTTCAATCAGGTCGATTTGTGCGGGTTCGCAGGTGGGTGAAATATTTCGGCTGTTTTTCATTTCTACTTTTCTAGAAGAGTAGATTTGAGAGTGTAATTAATTTCAATGGGTTAAGGCGCGGCCTTACCCGGAATTAACGATCTGGTAATAGTTTGGGCGCGGTATTGGGATGGGCTTGGTCGAGCGGGTAATGGAGGCCCTAGAGCGTTCCGCTTCAAACCCGGACCCACCTAAAGCTTTCTGAAATCTAAAATTTCAACGCGTTAGGTGATGGATGATGTCTCAAGTTAAAAGCAAAACGCTTTAAAGCCTGCTCACTATATAGGTTTGAAGCGCTTCTACCTGCTCAGTGGTCAGTCGCAGGCCCAGTTTTGAGCGGCGAAACAAGGCATCTTCGGCGGATGTTACCCACTCGTTCGCCATCAGCCAATCGACTTCCCGCGCGGTCAAAGTGGCACCGAAGTCTTGGCCCAAATCCTCCTGCTTTTTGACGTCATCAAGGATCAACTCTGCCTCTGTGCCATACGCTTTGATGAGCCTTGTTGCCCACGCGGTGGTCAAAAACGGATAGGTCACTTTCAGCTTCGAGGTCAAATTCGCCACGCCATCGACCGGGAAATCCCCGCCCGGAAGTGGCACGCCTGCGGTCCATGGGCCTCTGTCATTGGGAATAAACGGTGCAGTTTTTTCGATCACCGCTTGGGCCAGCTTTCGGTATGTGGTGATTTTGCCGCCAAAAACATTGAGAAGTGGCGGGCCGTTATCGTCAACTTTGAGCACATATTCCCGCGTCGCTGCCGTCGCGGATTTGGCACCGTCATCATAAAGCGGACGAACGCCCGCATAGGTCCACACCACATCCTCTTTTTCGATAGGTTTTTCAAAGTATTGCGACGCAAAGTTGCGCAGATAATCCGACTCCTCAACCGTGCAAACCGGGGTGTCGTCTGGGTCGTTATGCTCCGCGTCGGTGGTCCCAATCAGGGTGAAATCGGTCTCATAGGGAATGGCAAAAATGATCCGCCCATCGGTGCCTTGAAAGAAGTAGCATTTCTGGTGGTCGAAGAGCTTTTTCGTCACAATATGGCTGCCGCGCACAAGTCGCACGCCTTCGGTGGAATTGATCCGCACCTTGTTTTTGATAATATCCTCGACCCATGGGCCGGTCGCGTTGATCAGCATTTTGGCGCGATGCGTCGCGGGCTTTCCGCCTGTTTCGGTGCTGATGGTCCAATGGTCGCCCGTGCGCTCAGCTGAGGTGACCCGTGTCCGCGCCAGTATCCGGGCCCCGCGCGCTTGCGCGTCACGCGCATTCAAAATCACCAGACGCGCGTCTTCGACCCAGCAATCTGAATATTCATACGCCTTTTTGAACTTGTCTTTGAGCGGGGCACCCTCGGGGCTGTCGGTCAGGTCCAGCGTCTTGGTTTTAGGGAGAATCTTGCGCCCCCCCATCGTGTCATACAAAAATAGGCCAAAGCGGATCAGCCATGCAGGACGGCGCCCGCGCATCCATGGCATCACTGTTGAGAGCAGTTTGGAGGTCGGTGTGTCGCTCTCAAACCGCATGTCTTTGTGATAGGGCAGCACAAAGCGCATCGGCCAGCTGATATGGGGCATGGCGCGCAACAGCACCTCGCGTTCAATCAGGGCTTCGCGGACCAGACGAAACTCGAAATACTCCAAATAGCGCAAACCGCCATGGAAGAGTTTGGTGGATGCCGAGGACGTGGCGGAGGCAAAATCGTTCATCTCGGCCAGAGTGACCGATAAGCCCCGGCCAGCGGCGTCCCTTGCAATGCCACATCCATTGATCCCGCCACCAATGACAAAGATATCAGCTATAGGGTCGGTCGGTTGTGTTTCATCTGGCATGGCGCGGCTTTCACTGGTCTTCTTTTGTTTTAGTATGACGTCCCCGGATGGCAACCGGAATATCCAATGGGCAAACTGCGCCTTTCGGTTCATGCCCGCGCAGGCTAAGAGGCTACATGGCGCGTATATTCAGCACTCTTTCGGACATCTATGCACATGGCTTTGACACTGTGATTGATGTCAGGTCACCCTCGGAGTTCGCCGAAGATCATCTGCCCGGCGCCATTAACTTACCGGCACTGGGTGATGCGGAGCGGGCCGAGGTTGGTACGATTTATGTGCAAGACAGCCCGTTTAAGGCGCGTAAGATCGGTGCCGCTTTGGTGGCGCAGAACGCGTCTCGCCATTTGCGCGGTGCTTTGGCGGACAAGGATGGCGGGTGGCGCCCTTTGGTCTATTGCTGGCGTGGTGGTCAAAGATCGGGCTCGTTTGCGTCGATATTGTCTCAGATCGGGTGGCGGGCCGAGGTGATTGATGGCGGGTATCGCAGCTACAGGCGTATGGTCGTTGAGGCGCTCTATGAGGCTCCGTTTGTGCCGCGGGTCTTCTTGTTGGATGGCAGCACCGGGTCCGCAAAGACAGAAATTCTGCATGCATTTGCGCGCATGGGCGGCCAGATTGTCGATCTGGAGGGGCTGGCCCATCACCGAGGGTCACTTTTTGGCGGTTTTTGCGATCCTCAACCGAGCCAAAAGGCGTTTGAGGGGGCTTTGGCGCAAGTGATTGCCGGGCTTGACCCAAACCTGCCGGTTCTGATTGAGGCGGAGTCCTCGAAAGTTGGCGAGCGGCTGGTCCCGCCGTCGCTTTGGGCGGCCATGAAAAATGCGCCGAGGTTGCGGGTTTCTGCACCTTTGGCGGCGCGGGGGCGGTATTTGACCAGCGCTTATGCGGATTTGACGGCCCACCCAGCCCGTTTGACCGGTATCATTGAGCGCCTCCGCCCGCATTATTCAGCCGGGCGCGTGTCCGAGTGGTTGGAGATGGCGCACCACGCACAGTTTGAGGCTTTGGCCATGTCTTTAATGGAGCATCACTATGACCCCCGGTACCGAAAAAGCGCCGATAGCAGTGTGTTTGAGGTTGAATTGCGTGACCTTGTGGCCCGCGATATCGATGATGCTGCGCGGGCGGTTTTCGGATATTTGAAGCTAGTCCAGTCTGAGTGAGGGCGCGCCGGCTACGATCTCGCCGATGATTGTGGCGGGGTCTTGTTCCGATTGCAGGTCGTTGATTGCCTTATCGGCGTGCTCTTTGGGGATAGCGGCCAAAAGCCCGCCTGCGGTTTGGGGGTCAAACAAAAGGGCATTTCGGGGATCATGATCGTCGGCCAAATCGGGCAAAGCAGCGCGGTTGGAGGCCCACAGCGAGCTTTTGATCCCTTGACGTGCCAAGTCAATCGCCGGTTCCAGAACGGGAATATTCGTAGTCTTAACAACTGCTTGGGTGCCAGAGGCTTGCATCATTTGCATCAGGTGACCTGCAAGCCCAAACCCGGTAATATCGGTCATGGCATGGGCATGGCGTGACAGGGTTTTTGCGGCTTTTTGGGAGGACCGCATCATTTGAGCGTAGGCGGTTTGCACATCATAGCCGTCGGCCAGACCGCGCATCTCGGCGGCCAAAATCGTGCCGACCCCGAGCGGTTTGGTCATGACCAGCACATCTCCGGGCACAGCGCCTGCGTTTTTGATCGGCGCATTGGCCGTTAATCCGGTTATGGAAAACCCGACGGTTAACTCGGAACCGACACTGGTATGCCCGCCGACCAGATCGGCCCCGGCATCGGTGAGGGCTTGGGTGGCGGCGCTCAAAACCTCATCCAGCATTGCGGCGTGAAGGTGATCGGCCATGGGCGGCAGGATGATCGATGCGACCGCCGCTTGAGGTGCCGCACCCATGGCCCAAATGTCCCCCATGGCGTGGATTGCGGCCACCCGTCCCAAGGTCCAGGGATCATTGGTGAAACTGCGCAGATGATCGGTGGTTAAGACCTGAAATCCGGCCCCATGTCGCAAGATGGCCGCGTCATCTCCCGGTTGTGACAGGACATCATCACGGTTTTTCGCGGGTTGTTTTGACAAGGTCTCGGTTAGGTGGCGGCTATCCATTTTGGCGCCACAGCCACCGCACATCATGGCGTATTTGTCCTCAAGCTCTTTGGGGGTCGCTGTGGTTTGGACCTGCGTCCGCGTTGGCGTCATCTCAGGAGCGTCGGCCAGTCGTTTCATGAATTTTCGGTCGATGTGGTCTTTGAGGCGCCACGCCCAGTGTCCGTTCAGGGTTGTGCCAAACGTGTCTGCGACAGCGGATTTTGATCCGGTTGAGATAAGTTTGAGGTAGTTTTTTTGCGGCTTATACGGGGTCCGGCGCGCGCCCTTGAGGGCCGCAATGAGGTTGTTGTGCAATATCGGCGCTTGCCTCACGGCGAAAACGCCCGCTTTCGGCAGTGGGTTGGAGGAAAAATGCACACAGTCGCCCGCTGCGAATACGGTTGGATTTGAGGTGGTTAATGTGTCGTCCACAGTGATGAAGCCGTTTTGGCAGGTCAGTCCGGTTTGCTCAAGAAAGCTGTGGGGGGTGGCACCTGCAGCACCGACGGTGAAATGACTTTCGATTGAGGTGCGGTCTTCGAAGGTGACGCGGTCGCGGTCGACCTGAGTGATTTTGACGTCAGTTCGAACGGTGATGTTGTGTTCGGCCAGAAGGTCCATCAGGATTTGCTTGGTTTTAGCGCTTGTCCCTTTCAGGATTTGGTCGCTACGCTCAAGGATCGTGATCTTGGCCGGATTAGAAGTATGGCCGTGCAAGCGGTGTGACATGGACAATGCCAGTTCGACCCCGGCCACACCGGCCCCGATGACTGCAATTTGGGGCAGTTCATCGTTGTTAGAAATGGTATTGAGGAAATGGCTCCAGCCTTTGGCAAATTCTCCCAAAGGTTTGGCCGGATGCCCGAACTTGTTGAAGCCCGGAATGTTCGGCAGATGGCTGGTAATGCCCACATTGATCGAAGCGATGTCGTAGGATATCGGCTCGCGGCCTTGGAGGCTGATGGTTTTTGCCAGTGGATCCATGCCGGTGACCGTATCGAGGATGAGTTGGGCACCGGAGTTTCGGGCCAAGCGCATCAGGTCGATTTCAACGTCGCGGCGCGTATAGTGGCCTGCGACATATCCGGGCAACATTCCGGTATAAGGCGCTTTGGGGGAGGGGTTTATCAAGGTGAATTGAACATCTGCAACGGGCTTCATGGCAAATGAGCGGAGCACCAGTGCATGTGTGTGACCGCCGCCGATCAACGCGATTTTCTGGGCTTTTGGCGGGTTGCTTCGCACGTGATCCAGGCTCCATAGTTCGAAGCACTGCTTAATTGTCAGGGTGGTCTTTGGCGAGACTTTTTACTGTTAGGTTTCGTTTGTTCACATACCCGCGATGGTGGTCGACAAGAATTGGCGCAGGGTCGATGACTGAAGGCGAAGATCTTCGGCCAGTTTTAGAGTGATGTCGTCTTGTTTGGGTATTGCGGTGGTGACCGCGATTTCGGGCACCGAATAGTCGACGGCTGTGTCCGGGTCCAATGATGGTTTGGTGCTTTCAGCATCGTTGCGGGCGCGCATGAATTGCGACAACAGCTTGACTGGCAAATCAGTTGTGTCGTCAACCGCGTCCCAAACACCGGCGCGCCAAGCCAGACTGGCCGTGCCGGGTAGGTCATCAACACCGGTCGCGACGGTGAGGGCTTCTTCGTGCTGCCCCAAACCACCAAGTGCGCGCGACGCAAGCGCACGAAGGAGCTGATCATCGGGCAGTGCAGTTTGCAGATTTATGACCGTGGCGCGGTCGTTGAGACGCATGGCGGCCTCGGCCAGGATTGGTCGAACCTCAATCTCATTGGCGTCCGACAGGGTGGCCAAAACATCCCGAGCGGTGTTTGCAAGTCCCGCCCCCATGACTTCTTGGGCGACCTTGATCTTGGTTTCGTCGCGCAGCACTTCACTTTCGACGATCTGCCAATTGTCAAAGATAACGCTAAGATATGCGACATCTCCGGTTTCGGACAATGAAGCGTCTGCCAATATGTCATCGACCGCATTAAAATACGCCTGAGACATATCTGGAGAGGCCTCAATTTCTGCGAGAGCAGTTTTGATGGCATCTGCCAGCTCATTGGTTCCGGCCTTCGCCTTTATCGCGGTCAAGAGCAGGTCTTTGCCAAGCTCGCTGCCGCGATACTCGAAGGCAAGAGCTTCGAGCACAGATAAGACATTTGCAGGTATTTGAGCATCCCTGTCCAACATGCTGGTCACAAGAGCGGTCGCCGCGATGCCAGACGATGCGCTGTTTTCATAGACCAAGGTCCAGTAGATTTGTTCGGCCGCACCATGATCGCCATTTAGAAGCGCTAGCTCCGCTCTCATCAGTTCATGTTCATCGCCATGATTGCCGGCCGCGCGTTCAACAATCGCGAAAATCTGGCTTGCTTCTGTGCGCTGATCCCTTGCAAGGAACGACTTGACCAAGCGGGGCCCGATGATCCGGCGGACCTCGATAGGCAGTTCGGAAAATGTGGCGATGACCTCATCGGCGTCAGGCAGTGGTTGGGTTTCGGTCGTGTCCAAAGCGGCGGTGCGCCACATAGCAACTGCGCCAGTACAATTTGCGGCACTGTCCAGAATGCCGCCGTCAAAATGGGGTTTTCCCTCGACCGTGTTTGCAATTTCCATGAGTAGATCGGACTGGAATTCTTCCAGTTTAAGATCATCCAGAAGCGATTTTGCCTCGGTTCCAAGCCCGAAAAATATGAAAAACCGTGCGAGTTCCAGAACCGCACCTAGATTTGGTTCGTCAAACTCCCCAAACACCCGTGATTGCAGATCAGCAACTTGAACCGAGTAGGAGCGTTCATCGGCCCAATATCCGACGTCGAGAAGCTCATCATCAACGCATTGAAGATCCGGGTCCGTATCGGCCACGACCTTATCGGCTGGGGGTCTACGTCCATTGTTTTGGCGTTTTGGCGGCTGCGCCAGTTCCTCAGGGATTGTGATCCGAACCGAGCCTCCAAGGTCGCTCGCGCCTGCGACGTCATCTAAGGCCTGTTGCATCCGCTCCGCCACCCCATCCAGACCATCGATTGCCTCAAACCTTGGCGTGAGGCCAGTGTCATCCGGTTGCGGCGGGGTAGGGTCTTGGGGCTCGGCAGCCTGCATGGGCGCCTGAGAAGGTGCGGGGGGTTCTTCCTGATCGTTGAGTTCGACTATGCCTTGCTCGGCGGCTTTATTGAGTTGTGCGATCAAAAGATCTGCCAAATCGTTCGGGATGCCGGAGGGCGCGGAGGGCTGATCGGTCGGTTCTGGGGGCGCATTAGCACCCACAGCGGGCCGTGAGATGGGGCGTTCGACAACTTCCTGTGCGGTGTTTTGCGGCGGCGTTGTGTCTGTGGCACCGGCTTCGACGGTGGTGGCGTCGGCGGGCGAGGGCGCGCTGTCGCGCACATCAATGATCAGTCCGCCGCCTTCGATGGCTGTGGAGACGTTGCAATCGCATCCCAAAACGAGAGTGATATAGGTTTCGTCGCCGACGACTTCGGCGGTCGTCTTTAGAATTCTGGCGCGAGGGATACGGTCGAAAATGCGGCTGGTATCGTAAGTGATACTGCTGGTGGGCAGCATCAAGGTTGCCTCGCGGCCAAATGTGCGAAACTCCCATGCCAAGTCGTTGGTGCCGGGGATGACCAATCTGGAGTAGTTTGGATGCTCTCCGGCGCGAATTGTCATTGCCCGTTGCTGGGCCAGAGCCGTTTGTGCACATATGCTGATTAGGAAAATGGACGTTAGTAACGGGCGTAATGTCATTAAGCGGCCTGTGCCTTTGCGGCCCTCAGAGCCTCGTCAAGATCATTGAAGGACGGGCGTAAGCCTGATGGAGTATTCTGCCGACCAACTTCGACACAAATATTGGGCGCATGATTGTACAAATTCGCGACCAAAACTTCGCGGATAAGGTTGTAAAAGCCCTGTTCCTCATCGATCACGGTTTGCACCTTTGCGGCAAATGGACCGACCAGACCATAGGCCAGAAAAACCCCCAAGAAAGTACCAACAAGTGCGCCGCCAATCATCTTTCCCAAGACCTCGGGCGGTTGATCGATCGAGGCCATCGTTTTGATCACGCCCAAAACCGCCGCAACAATTCCCAAAGCGGGAAGTCCATCGGCCATCTGTTGGAGCGCGTGGCTGGAATGCTGGGCATGATGCAGGCTGGCTTCAATGCGCTTTTCAAGAACTTCCTCAACCTGATGGGGGTCGTCATAGTTCATTGTCGCCGATCTGAGCGTGTCGCAAATCAGCTCCACGCTGGTTTTGTCTGCGGCGATACGGGGATATTCCTGAAATATCGAGGATTCGGCCGGGTTTTCAATATGTTCCTCAAGGCCGACAGGGTTTTGGCGGGCAATTTTGATAAGTGCAAACAGCAAGCATAGCAGGTCGGTATAGTCCTGCGCATTCCACTTCGACCCTTTAAAAACTTTCCCGACATCTTTGAGCATATGCTTGATCGAGGGCATATCGTTTGCGATCATCGTCGCACCAACCGCGGCCCCGCCGATCATCATGAATTCGAATGGCAAAGACGCGAGAATGATCCCCATCTTTCCGCCAGCAATCGTATAGCCGCCGAAAACCATGACGAAGATGAACACGATGCCAATAATACCAATCATTCGGACCCTCAGATGATATTTGCCGGTTCACAACGAGACCAGCATGACCTTCTCCTAGCGGATGCCAGTTAACATTCCCTCAAAACGCTCAATATTTCCCAGATTGTTTACTCGGTGGGGGCGCCGACATTTCGACCTGCCATCACAACACTGATCGCGTAAGCTACTGATTTATCGACACTTGATAGGATGCCAGCGGCCGCGTCGGGGCGCATACGGCTCAAAAAACCTGCCGCAAACGTCACGTCCATTGTCTCAAAAATCGCCGCAGCTTCCTTCGATTTCATGTTCTCATACACAGATGTCAGACGATCGAGATCCCTTTCGGTGGCGCTATCGGCAATCGCCAGAGTTTCGGCCAAGCGGGTTTCGGCATCCTCAAGAGCGGCCAGCTGATCCTCGATCCGCAATTTGGCAACCCGGAGCACTTGTTCTCTGTCCATCAAGGTCTGCTCGAAGGCATCAAGAGAGGCCTCGCGCTCCAAGATGGCCGCGACCATGGCCTGAGGCTCAAACGGGGCAGGGCAGTTTTGCGCCACCATGTCGCCTGCGTCCTTGCCGGACATAGCGTCGGTCACACCGCCGATTTCATTCGCAATGGCGTCGCCATTTTCCAAAATTCGAAAAAACCCCGAGCATAAAAAGCACAAGATTATCAAAAAAGTGGCGTTGGGTTTAGGCGCTTTGAGTTTCATTTTTGCGCCGCCAAGATGGATTGCAAGGCTTGCACAAGTTCTTCACGGGACGAGGCTTCATCCCGCTCTGAAATACGCTCCGCGATACTTTTTTGCAGCTGTTCGGCCCGTGTCGGAGCCACGTCCTGCTGGTAATCCTCGATATCTGCGACGCCGTCGTCAAATTCATCTAGAACCGGCTCTGGCTTGGATTGCACTTTGCGTTTTTGCCTCTTCTTTTGTGGGAATTTGCGGACCGGCGAGGGCTGATGATCCGCCGTATCTTTTTCTTCCTGCACGGTGGCGAGCATCAATTTGAGCTGCCCGGCGGCGCGTTCGGCGCGTTCGGCCAGCTCCTCCATCTCAGTGATGGATGATCCGGTAACGGCCTGTGTCGCCTTCAGCGCCGCTTGCATGTCGTTGACTTGTGTTGAAAGCGCGGCAATTGCCGAACCAAGCCCACTGTCGAGATTGTTCAATCCCTTGACCCGTTTGGAGAGAACCCAGCAGTAAAGTGCCGCCGTGACGGCACCCGCTAAGAGCAGTGCATCCGCGATTAAGTCCATTTCACAAACTCCCTAATTCAGTACAAATTCAGTGATTAACAGGTCATTCACCCGGCCTTCACCGGTTACAATATTGACCCTTCGGAGCATTTGGGCGCGCAGCCGTGTCATGGCTGCGGGGTTCTCAATGTCGCGGATTTCGACGGCACGCAGATAGGTATTCAGGACATCCAAAATACGCGGCTTCAGGAGTGTTACCTCCTCTTTGAATTCGGGCACCACCTCTAAAGCGGCACCAAAATTGAGGTGTTTTGCCTGGTTGGAATCCCCAAGAGAGATCACCATTCTATCGATTGCCACAAATTCTGTCGTGGTGGTTGCCACCATAACCTGCACCGGCGCGGTTTCTTCCGGCGCGCCGCCGCCCAGACCGGGGATCATTCCGCTATATGAGGCGAAAAACCCGCCCCCGCCCATCACAACTGCAAGGCCCAATCCGATGATCGTTCCTTTGCCGCCGCCTTTTTTCGGGGGGTCTTCCTGGTCGTCCGCAATATCTGTCTCGTCGCTCATGGGGATGTTCCAAACATTTTTGTCAAAACTGATTTAAACGATGCACCACTAACTAATTATTAAGCGTGTTCGGATGATTATCGATTTGAGGTTATGCGGCGATCAGAATGATGCCGTCCGAGAATGAGGATATCCGTGGATCAGATTTTGTCGGTTTGGGATGCGCTGGAGCCACGCAAACGCGTGATTGCAGTTTTGTCTGCCGTCGCGATGTTTGTCGCGGTCATCGGGCTGACGCGGATGGTTAATGAGCCGAGCCTGTCTTTGTTATATGCGGGGCTGGACCCATCGACATCTGGTGAGATCGTGACAGCCCTTGAGGCGCGCAAGGTCACCTACGAGATCCGCGGCAATGCGATTTACGTGGACAATTCCCAGCGGGATGAGGTCCGGATGGCGCTTGCCAGTGAGGGTCTGCCTGCAAATGGCGGCGCTGGATATGAGCTTCTGGACGGGCTTTCGGGCTTCGGCACCACGTCGCAAATGTTTGATGCTGCGTATTGGCGGGCGAAGGAAGGCGAATTGGCGCGGACGATTTTGGCCTCCCCGCAGGTGAAATCGGCACGGGTTCATATCTCCAACACGGTTCGCGGCGCATTTGGTCGATCAGAAATGATGACCGCTTCCGTCATTGTGACTATGGGCGGCGGGACTTTGAGTGGCAGGCAGGCCAAAGCCATGCGCTATTTGGTGGCATCAGCGGTTTCGGGCATGGCGCCGGAGCAGGTTTCGGTCATTGATGCGGCGGGTGGCATAATCCTAGCTGCGGGCAGCGATGCGGATGCGGCCGCAGGTGATGATGTTGCAACCAAGACGGCGGCAATGCGCGCCAACATTGAGCGGCTTTTGATCGCACGGGTTGGCATGGGAAAGGCTGTGGTTGAGGTCAATATCGATGCGGATATGAACAGCGAGACAACTGTCGAGCGGGTCTTGGACCCGGAGGGGCGTGTTGCGATCAGCTCGGATGTGGAGGAATCTTCATCGTCTGCGTCGGGCAGTGGTCCGCAAGGTGTCACTGTCGCCAGCAATTTGCCCGATGGTGATGTGGGCGGCGGCGATAGTTCCAAAAGCAGCGACAGTTTGACCCGCGAACGGGTGAATTATGAGGTCTCGGAGGTCCGGCGCGAACGTGTGAAAGTGCCCGGCGAGATACGTCGGGTCAGCGTGGCTGTACTGGTCGATGGCCAAACCACGTTGAATGACGCAGGTGAAGCGGTCTGGAATGAGCGCAGCGCGGAAGAGCTGGCCTCGCTCAAAGAGTTGGTGCAATCGGCCATAGGCTATGATGCGGCCCGAGGGGATATCGTGACCATATCCTCAATGCAGTTTTCTCCACCGGCTGATGTTGGTTCTGTGGCGCAGGCGGGCAGCTTTGATTTCTTGGCGGTGAATGCCATGTCGCTTGTGCAAATGGCGTTTCTGGGCGCAGTCGCACTGGCGCTGGGTCTATTTGTGCTAAAGCCGATCCTCACGAGCCAAAACCCGGCCCGGTTGGATCAGGTGGCAACTGAGCTTGCCGCAATTTCTGACGCAAATGCCGGTGCCGCGGGGGCGGCGGAGGGTGAGATTGAGCTTAACCCCGAGGTTTTGGAAGTTGTCACGGAAGATCAGAAAAAGATCGAGCATCTTAAGCGAACGGTTACCGATAGGGCCGATGATTCAAAGGCAATATTGGAAGACTGGCTAAACACCGGCGAGCTTGAAAGCGAGGGGGCCTGATCATGGGTGCATTTAAATACGAGACAATCCTTCCCCAATCCCGCAGTCAGGGGTCTTTGGTTGAGCTGAAAACCGGTATGTTGGAAAAGGAGCGTAATGCCTCCTATGCCAAGGGTTTTAAGGACGGGGTGAATGTCACCAAGGATGCGGTTGAGGTTGAGACCAATCGCCTTTTGTCGCGCATCAGCGAAGATTTGAGCGACTTGCAATTCACCAATGAGCAGGCTTGTGCCACGGTTATGAAGTCGGTTCGCCCGCTCATTGAGATCATTTTGGAGCAGCTTGCGCCAGAGACCCTGCGGCAAAAGCTTCTTGAGCAGTCAGATGCCGCACTTGGCGAAATTTTTTGTGGTTACAAAGGGGTAGCGGTCGATATCGAGGCGGCCCCCAATCTGATCCCGGCACTGCAAGACCTTTGCCGCGCGCGCGGTTTCGATGTTGAGCTGCACGAGAACGCGGCTTTGCATGATCTTGAGGTGCGGCTCAATTGGCAAGACGGGTTTGATCACTTGGACATGGATGAGATGCGCCGAACGATCGGGGCCAAGCTGAATGATTATGTAGAATGTTTAGACGAGGAAGCAGATGACCGACGAAGAGAACCCGGATGATGCTGCGCCTGACCCGGACGCAGAACCCTCGTTGGAGGCTGATGAGCCGGAGCAGGATGTAGAGCTTGCCTCGCCCAGCGATGAGGTAGACGAGGTTGCCACTGCAGCCCCGCACGATCTTTCGCAAGAGCTGCCAACACCGTCGGGTGCGGGAAAAAGCTCGGCCTTCATGGGCGTTCCCATCGAGATCATTATCTCTGTGGGCAAGGCGCGTCCATTGGTGAGTGATCTTGTCAATCTGCGCCGCGACAGTGTGATCACTCTGGACAGCAAAATCGATGATCCCGTGGAGATTTTCATAGGTGATCGTCTGATTGCGCGCGGCGAGTTGCAAGAGATGGAAAGCGAAGATGGTCAACTTGGGGTCAGGCTCACCGAGGTTGCAGATCTCTCGAATGGTGTTTGACAGGCGCATCGCGGCGCTAATTACAGCAATTCTCGTTCTATTTTTGGGCGCCCAAGCGGTAACCGCTCAGGAACTGTCCATCAATTTGGGCGACGAAGGCTCTCTGACGGTCCGGACTGTTCAGCTTTTTGTGCTGGTTACTTTGCTGAGTTTAGCCCCGGGCATGGCGATCATGATCACCTGCTTTCCGTTTATGGTCACGGTTCTGTCCATTTTGCGACAAGCCGTGGGTGTTCAGCAGGCCCCGCCCAATATGATGATTGTCAGTCTGGCACTTTTTCTGACTTATTTCGTGATGGAGCCGGTGTTTCGCCAAGCATGGGAGCAGGGCGTTCAGCCTATGCTGGACGGTACTCTTGATGTGGACGATGCGCTTCCACTCATTATCGGGCCGTTCCGGGGGTTCATGGAGCTGCGGGTGGATGCCGATACGTTAGCGGAAATGATGTCCGCGGCACCGTCGGGGTTGGAGCCGGTTGACGGAGAAACGCCTCTGGCCGTTTTGGTACCATCTTTTCTTTTGAGTGAAATTCAGCGTGGTTTCGAGGTCGGGTTCTTAATATTTTTACCTTTTCTTGTCATTGACTTAGTGGTGGCCGCTATCTTGATGTCGATGGGCATGATGATGGTGCCACCTGCGGTGGTGGCGTTGCCGTTTAAGCTGGCGTTTTTTGTTGTCGCTGACGGGTGGGCTTTGCTCGCTGGAGCAATGGTACGAAGTTACGGATAAGGGTATAGTTACACGACATGAATGAACTGATCGTTCGGCCAACGACAGACGTTATGGCGACCGCAGCCCCGGCGGGCGATGGTATGCCTACACCTGCCGAGAAGGCAGCGATCATTCTATCGATTCTGGATCCGGCTGAGGCCTCGGAACTTCTCAAGACTTTTGAGCAGAAAAGTCTGTTGAATTTTGCGCGTGTCATCAGCTCGCTCAAACCGGTGCCGGCAGCGATTATGTCGAGCGTGGTTACGGAGTTCCTCACCGCGATGGGCGAGGAAACAAATGTCCGCGGCGGGCAGGAACAGGTCCGCAAACTGTTGTCGCAATTCCTTGATGATAGTCAAATCGACGAGATACTCAGCGATGTTGCTGGTCGCGATGTGCGAAGTGTTTGGGAACGTTTGGGCGATGCCCCCAATTCCAAGGTTGCTGCGTTTTTTCAGTTGGAACACCCGCAGACGGTCGCAATTGTGCTGTCAAAGGTTCGGGCCGACAAAGCTGCGCGCATTTTGGAAGAAATGGAGCGCAATTTTGCGCAATCGGCTGTCTTGCGATTGTCGCGGGTTCCAAATCTGGAACCCCATGTGATCAAGAAAGTCGAAGAGGTGATCGAGACTGAGTTCTTGTCTGCGATCTCTAGACAGTCGGGCAGCGTTAAACCGTCCGAGCTGATTGGTGATCTCATGAACAATGTGTCGGGCGCTGCGCGCGACGAGTTCCTGGAAAACCTCGGCGAGGTCAATCAGGAGCTGCAACTGGAAGTCTTGCGGGTCATGTTCACCTTTGCGGATATCGCCACGCGTGTTGAAGCGCGTGACGTGGCTAAGATCGTCAAGGCGGTCGAGGAAGATCAGTTGATGATTGCACTCAAATACGCTCAGGAAACTGGAAATCAGTCCTTCGATTTCATCATGGGCAACTTGTCCAAACGCCTTGCCGAACGTATGCGTGAGGACGTGGAAGCAATGGATTCTGTCAAATCAAGCGAGGGTGAGGCCGCTCATATGGCGATCACAAACATCATCCAATCCATGGCTAAGATGGGTGAGATGAAGCTGATTGAGAATGAACCGGAATAGGGCCGTCTAACCCCGCGAAGCCGCGCGCGACAGAGGTGCCGCCCCACTATATGGGGGGACGGCAGCTCTCATGTGGCAGGGTTAAGACCGGTTAGGCCGCTTTATCACTGATCTAGAAATGACCGTAACTTGCGGCTACGGCTTGGATGTTTCAGCTTACGTAGCGCTTTCGCCTCAATTTGGCGAATGCGCTCACGGGTGACCGAGAATTGCTGACCAACCTCTTCAAGCGTGTGATCCGTGTTCATCCCAATTCCAAACCGCATTCTGAGAACACGTTCCTCGCGCGGGGTGAGCGAGGCCAGAACCCGCGTTGTGGTTTCTTTCAGGTTACCCTGAATGGCACTGTCGAGCGGCAGAATTGCGTTTTTATCTTCGATAAAGTCGCCAAGTTGGCTGTCTTCCTCGTCGCCGATCGGTGTTTCGAGCGAGATCGGCTCCTTGGCGATTTTCATCACCTTGCGGACTTTCTCAAGCGGCATTTGCAGCTTTTCGGCCAATTCTTCCGGCGTTGGCTCACGGCCAATTTCGTGAAGCATCTGGCGACCGGTCCGCACCAACTTATTAATCGTCTCGATCATGTGCACCGGAATACGGATCGTGCGCGCCTGATCGGCGATGGAACGGGTGATGGCCTGACGGATCCACCACGTGGCGTAGGTTGAAAACTTGTAGCCGCGACGGTACTCGAATTTATCGACCGCTTTCATCAGGCCGATATTACCTTCTTGAATAAGGTCGAGGAATTGCAGACCACGGTTGGTATATTTTTTGGCAATCGAAATCACCAGACGGAGGTTGGCCTCGACCATCTCCTTTTTCGCGATCCGCGCTTCCTTTTCGCCCTTTTGTACCTGGCTGACAATGCGACGGAATTCGGGGATATCTACACCGACATATTGACCAATTTCGGCCAAATCCGTTCTGAGATCACGGACCTTGTCAGTGTGGCGCTCCAGCAGTGCCGCCCATCCACGGCATTCCAGCTCCGCGACCCGCTCAATCCATGTGGGGTCCAATTCCGAGCCACGGTAAAACTCAACAAAGTCCTTGCGGTTGATGCGCGATTGATCGGCAAGTTTGACCATCGCGCCGTCGATGGACATGATCTTTTTGTTGATGCCGTAAAGCTGATCGACCAGCGCCTCGATACGGTTGTTGTGAAGATGCAGCGATTCCACCAAATCCACGATTTCCGAACGGAGTTTCTGGTACTTGTTTTCGTCCTTGTCGCTGAAGCTTTCATCTTCGTTCAGCGTCGCCGAAATCCGGTAGTCTTGGAGGTTCGACAGTTTTTGAAAGGAATCTGCAATCTGATCCAGAGTTTCCAGAACCTGAGGCTTGAGTGCGGCCTCCATCGCAGCAAGCGAGAGGTTGGCCTGGTCGTCTTCATCTTCGTCGTCATCATCGCTGGCGACCGGTTGACCGTCCGCATCCAGCTCTTGCTCTTTTGGTTCCGGCTCGGGCTTTGGTTCACGAAGCGCCGTTGTGCGATCCGCGCTATCGGGCGTGGAGCCAAGCACGGAGGCTTCGTCTTCCCCGTCAATGGAGTTGCCAAAGGTGGTTTCCAGATCGATCACATCGCGCAGCATGATGATCTCGTCCAAAAGCTCGTCACGCCAGATGGTAATCGCTTGGAATGTCAGAGGGCTTTCGCACAGCCCCGAGATCATCGTGTTGCGACCCGCCTCGATGCGTTTGGCGATTGCGATCTCGCCTTCACGCGACAGCAATTCGACCGAGCCCATTTCACGCAGGTACATGCGTACCGGGTCATCGGTACGGTCAAGGTTTTCCGCAGAGCCCGCCGCTGCACTAACCTCGCGAGAAGAGGTGACTTCCACGATCTCGGTGGATTTACTGTCGTCTTCTTCGGTGTCTTCCGCCTCGACGATATTGATGCCCATCTCCGAGAGCATAGACATCACATCTTCGATTTGCTCGGAGGAGACCTGATCAGGCGGCAGAGCCGTGTTGAGCTCATCGTAGGTGATGTAGCCGCGTTTTCGTGCGCGGGCGATCATTGCTTTGATGGAAGCTTGACTGAGATCCAACTGCGGTTCGGATGCGTCGTTGTCGTTCTCTGTCGCGGGTTCTGCGGTATCTTTGGCGGCCATTAAGTTCCTCCATCCACGGCGGGGTTCGACGCGGGAAAACCGGGTTTATTCGAATCACATACATGTCGTATTCGAATCACTGATTCGCAAGGGTGAAGTCAGCTTTTTTTGCTGTTCTTCCGAGCTTCCTCAACCATCTGTGTCAAAAAGGCAGAGTTTCTAGCAGATTCTTCGCCATTGTCCTCATTATCGTCAAATCCCATACGTGCCGCGTCCTCTTGCGCGCGGGTGGCTTCTTGCAAGCGCCACGTCATCCCTTCGTCGTCTACGCCATTGATTTCGAGCTCTGCCTCGCGGGTTTCATTGATCCGCCCGATGATCGCCCGGTGACGGCTGAGTTGTGCGGCGAGGTCTTCGGATTTGTCTGTGGTGGTTCTATCGAGGTTTTTGCCGCTTTGGATGACCGCGTCGATTTGCTCGGGCGGGATGGTGGTATAAAGCGCATCCAAGAGCTTTTGGCGTGCATCCTCCGGGGTTGGGTTTTCTAAGGCCTGCGGCAGGGCGGCCAAGACCGCATCGCGAAGTTTGGCCAGATCGGCGGACAGGAACGGCAGGGTCTCAAGGGCGCTCTCAAATGGATCGGCAATCTGGGGATGGTTGATACATGTGCGCAAAATTGCCATTTCGCGGTAACGCGCTTCGGCCTGTGCGCCGTCACCGCGTGCCAGAGCTGAGGCCTTCGCGCCGGATGTCGGGCGGGCGGGCCCCGGTTTGCCTTTGGTGAATTTGCCGCCGCCCCAATTGCCGCCGCCCATAGGTGATGTTTGGCGCTTTGGGGCAAAAAGCTCCATCCGTCTTTGTCTGAAATCCGCTTTATAATGTTCGCGAATGGATGGATCTTCGATCAGGCTCAAAGTGCGTTTAAGGCTCGCATCAAGTGCTGCGCGTCGCTCGGGGCTGTCGAAGGACTTCTCTTCGGTTTCGCGTTGCCACAGCAGTGATACCATCGGGATGGCATTGTCCAAAAGTTGCTGCATGGCTTGCGGCCCTGAGTTCCTGAGCAGGTCGTCCGGGTCCAATCCTTCTGGCATTAGCGCGAACCGCAAGGATTTTCCCGCCTGTAGGAGAGGCAGGGCCACGTCGATCAAGCGCATCGCGGCCCGCAGCCCAGCCTTGTCCCCGTCCAGAGCAATCAAAGGCTCGTCGGTGATCCGCCACATCAAGCGCAACTGGTCTGGTGTGATCGCGGTTCCCAGCGGCGCCACCGAATGGCCAAAGCCGTGGGAGGCCAGCGCGATTACATCCATGTAGCCTTCGGCCACGATCAGCGTGCCGGATTTGCCAGCCGCCTCCCGCGCGGGTTGATGGTTGTAAAGCGAGCGGCCCTTGTCAAACAGCGGCGTTTCGGGGGAGTTGAGGTATTTGGCCTTGGCCTCGGGCGACATGGCACGCCCGCCAAAAGCGGTTGGTTTGCCGCGCCCGTCGCGGATGGGGAACATGATGCGGTCCCGAAACCGGTCAAACGGCGTGCCGCTGTCAGGGATGATGACAAGGCCCGCCTCATCCATCTGTTTGACTTCGATGTTTTTGGATTTGAGGTGATCAAGAAGGGCCGTGCGCCCATTGGGAGCAAAGCCGATTTCGAATTGGGTGATGTGCTGCTCAGTCAGGCCGCGCCCGGTCACATATTCCCGCGCGGCGGCGGCTCCGGCAGAGTTGAACTGCATTTTGTAAAACTGGATCGCCAGCTCCATCACATCATGTAAGGTGGAGCGTTTTTTGGCATCTTCTTGCGCGCGCGGATCTTGAGCGGGGACCGTCATACCGGCTTCGCGGGCGAGAATTTCCACCGCCTCCATGAAACCCACATTTTCGGTTTCACGCACAAAGTTCAGCGCGTCGCCTTTGGCATGGCATCCAAAGCAATAGTAAAAGCCCTTTGGGTCATCCACGTGGAAGGATGCGGTCTTTTCCTGATGGAACGGGCAGGGTGCCCAATAGTCGCCCTTGCCGGGGTTGGATTTTCGGCTGTCCCAAGTGAGTTTTCGCCCGGCAACCTGCGCAAGCGACAGGCGGGTTTTTAACTCGTCAAGGAATCCATTGGGAAGCGCCATATGCGGATTATGCCTTTCCGTAGCGAGGCGGTGCAAGGGCGGATTGGCGCGCCTGACAAAAATGGTGAGCAAGGCTGGTTGTCGGGTCAATACATGCTAGGTTGCGAATGACGTTTGGGATAAATCAGGAGTCGCAATGTCCACCATCGCAATGCCGTTGCCCGATGAACAGATTTTGGAGCGAAAAGGTGCTATTGTTACCGCGTTGGAGGCCGTAGTGCCGCCCGATTGCGTGATCTCCGATCCTGCTGAAACCAAGGCTTACGAATGTGACGCTCTGACCGCTTATCGCTGTCCTCCTTTGGCGGCGGTTTTACCGCGCACAACCCAAGAAGTGGCGGTGGTTATGAAAACCTGTCACGCCTTGGGCGTGCCTGTTGTTCCGCGCGGCTCAGGCACATCGCTGGCGGGTGGTGCACTTCCCACGGCTGACAGTGTGATTTTGGGGACCGCGCGACTGAACGGGGTGTTGGAGATTGATACTGCCAACCGATTTATCCGCGTGCAAACCGGCGTCACTAATTTATCTGTGACCGGCGCTGTGGAGGATCGCGGGTTTTTCTACGCGCCCGATCCGTCCTCGCAATTGGCGTGTGCCATAGCGGGCAATATCGCGATGAATTCTGGCGGTGCGCATTGTCTGAAATACGGTGTGACCACCAATAATCTAATGGGTGTTCGTATGGTCATGGCCGACGGCGAGATCGTGGAGCTTGGCGGCGGTCATCTTGATGCCTCGGGCTACGATCTTTTGGGGGTTATGTGCGGCTCGGAGGGGCAGCTTGGAATTGTCACCGAAGCCACGCTCAGGATTTTGCCCAAACCTGAGGGCGCGCGGCCGGTTTTGATCGGTTTTGATAGTCCCGAAGTGGCGGGTGAATGTGTGGCCGACATTATCAAATCCGGGGTTTTGCCAGTTGCGATTGAGTACATGGACCGTCTGTGCATTCAGGCGACGGACGATTTTTCCGGTGCTGGATACCCGGATGTGGATGCGCTTTTGATCGTTGAGGTTGAAGGCTCCGACGCGGAGATCGACGAGCAGCTTGAGAAAGTTTTGGCGGTCGCCCGGCGGCACAATCCGGTGGAGCTTCGCCAATCGGGGAGTGCGCAGGAATCTGCGCTGATCTGGAAAGGGCGCAAGGCCGCCTTTGGGGCCATGGGGCAGATCAATGACTATTTGTGTCTTGATGGAACTGTCCCGGTGAGCCAATTGCCCAAAGTTCTGCGGCGCACGGGCGAGCTGTCCAAGATACACGGTTTGGAATGCGCCAATGTGTTTCATGCGGGTGACGGGAATATGCATCCGCTGATCCTGTTCGATGCAAACGCGCCCGGTGATCTTGAGCGGGCCGAGGCATTTGGTGCCGATATCCTCAAACTTTGTGTGGAGGTCGGTGGCTGTTTGACCGGCGAGCACGGCGTGGGGATCGAGAAACGCGATTTGATGGGGGAGCAATACTCGACTGCCGACATGGAAGCGCAGATGGGGGTGAAAGATTGTTTCGATCCGGACTGGTTGTTGAACCCTGCGAAGGTGTTTCCACTTCACATAAGTGCGTCTCGACGCGCGGGTTAATTCAGGGATTTCAAGGGTATGGGTGAGGTTTTTACGCCTGACACAGAGGCGGATTTAGCAGCGGTTGTGGCGGATGCGAATGCAGGCCCGACGCCGTTGCAGATCGTGGGAGGCGGTACCAAACTTGGGTTGGGCCGACCCGTTGAGACGGCCAAAACACTCAATGTGTCCGGGCTTTCGGGCATTACACTCTATGAACCCGGCGCTCTGACACTCGTGGCCAAGGCCGGCACGCCTTTGGCGGAGGTGCAGGCCACATTGCAAACCGAAGGGCAGCGATTGCCGTTTGAACCGATGGACTACAGATCGCTGTTGCGCAGTGAGGGCGCGCCCACCATTGGCGGGACAGTCGCCATAAATAACTCGGGCTCCCGGCGCATTCAGGCCGGCGCGTGCCGCGATAGTCTGATTGGTGTGCGATTTGTGAACGGGCGCGGCGAGGTCGTCAAAAACGGCGGTCGGGTGATGAAAAACGTGACCGGGCTTGATCTGGTGAAGTTGATGTGCGGCTCTTACGGAACGCTTGGTGTGCTGACCGAGCTGTCGTTCAAAGTCTTACCGATCAATGAGCGTGAGGCGACTTTGGTTTTGAACGGTCTGAGTGTGGAGGATGGCGTGCGTGCGTTGTCGGCGGCTTTGGGTTCACCTTTCGAGGTGACGGGGGCGGCTCATCTGCCGGAGGCCGCCGGATCGTTGACGGCACTCCGGGTCGAGGGTTTCGCGGGTCAGGTCGACTATCGCTTGGGCAAACTGGGCGAGTTGTTGGGCGGGGATATCTCGGTTTTGGAGGGTGTTGCGCATAACCAACTTTGGCAGCGCGTTGGTACGGTTAGCGATTTTGACGGCACAGCGCCGGTTTGGCGGATCTCGGTGAAGCCCGGTGATGCGCCGCAGGTGGTTGAGGTTCTGAGATCAACGGTCGGCGCTGATGTTTTGCTCGATTGGGGCGGTGGTTTGATCTGGGCGCGCGTGGCGGACGGGCCGGATGGGGCCGCGCAGGTGGTGCGGCAGACGGTCAACCGCGTCGGGGGGCACGCGACTTTGGTGCGGGCCAGTGATAGCGTTCGTGCCTCAGTGCCGGTGTTTGAGCCTCAGGCGACCAGATTGGCGCAAATTTCCGCAGACATTCGGGCGAAATTCGATCCATCGGGCGTGCTGAACCCCGGTCGGATGGTGGCGTAGAGGGGGGGACGAATATGCAAACACACTTTACGCCAGAGCAATTGGAAGACAGTGCGACAGTACGTTCAAATGAGGTTCTAAGGTCTTGTGTTCATTGTGGGTTTTGCACAGCCACCTGTCCCACATATCAAGTTTTGGGCGATGAGTTGGACAGCCCCCGAGGCCGGATTTATCTGATCAAGGACATGCTGGAAAACGACCGCGTGCCCGATGCAACCACGGTCAAGCATATTGATCGGTGCCTGTCCTGTCTGGCGTGCATGTCCACATGCCCGTCGGGCGTGCATTACATGCATCTGGTGGATCATGCGCGGGAATACATTGATCAGCGCTATAAGCGGCGATGGGACGACCGGGCGCTTAGGTGGATTTTGGCGCGCATATTGCCTTATCCGGGGCGGTTTCGCCTGGCCATGTTGGCTGCAAAAATTGCCAGACCGCTTAGAGGGGTTGTGCCTGATGCGCGTCTGCGGGCGATGCTGGAAATGGCCCCCAAAAAGATACCATCTGTAAGCCTGAATGATGATGCGCAGGTGTTTCCGGCGCAAGGTCCACGCCGCAAACGCGTGGCGTTGATGACCGGTTGCGCCCAAAAAGCGCTGAACACAGATATCAACGATGCCACGATCCGGCTTTTGACCCGTCACGGCTGCGATGTGGTTGTGGCTGAGGGGGCTGGATGTTGCGGCGCGCTGACCCACCACATGGGAAAAACCAAGGAAAGTCATAGCGCTGCGTCCAAAAACATATCCGCCTGGGCACGTGAAATGGACGGTGATGGGCTGGATGCGATTGTGATCAACACATCCGGTTGCGGCACAACGGTCAAGGATTATGGGCACATGTTTCGCGACACGGGTTTGGCTGAGGATGCAAAACGTATCGCTTCGATTGCCAAGGATGTTTCTGAGGTGATGGTGGATCTGGGGCTGGAGCGGGTCGCGACACCTGCACCTTTGCGGGTGGCTTATCATTCTGCCTGCTCGCTCCAACATGGCCAGCAGATCAAAACCCATCCCAAAACGCTGTTATCGAAGGCCGGTTTTGAGGTGTTGGAGCCTGCCGAAAGTCACCTGTGCTGCGGGTCTGCGGGGACATATAATCTAATGCAGCCAAAGATCTCGGGCCAGCTAAAAGAACGCAAAATCAAAAACTTGGAAGCACTATCTCCACAAGTTATTGCGGCGGGAAACATCGGGTGCATGATGCAAATAGGCTCGGCCATTGGGGTTCCTGTGGTCCACACGGTAGAGCTGTTGGACTGGGCAACGGGGGGACCAATTCCACCGGCCATGACCGATGAGGGCCGGGTGCCTGAGGGGTTCAAAATGCCTGCGGATTTCGGAGCCCGTTGATCCAAGTTCACATTTCGACATTTCTAGAAGAGTAGATTTAGTGGCCCAGACGGTCCTTATTGACGTGCTTGATAATCTTGACGGTGGGCGCGAAAAATTGTCTGGTCCCTGAACAAAAATAGTATCTGTTGGGAGGCGGGACATGCGTGAGAATTTTGAGGCTTTGGCGAAAGGCCCTGCAAATTATGTGCCGCTGTCGCCGATCTCATTTTTGACCAGAACGGCGGGTGTTTTTCCGGATCGTACTGCATTGATTTACGGCGAAAAGCGATATGGCTGGGGCGACGTTCTGGCGCGCTGTCACGGGGTTGCGTCGGGTTTGAAAGATCGCGGGATTGCCAAAGGTGATGTTGTGTCTGTTCTTTTGCCCAATATTCCCCAGATGTTTGAGCTGCATTACGCGGTACCGATGGCGGGCGCTGTTCTCAACACAATCAACGTGCGGTTGGAGCCTGAGACAGTCGCCTATATTTTAGACCATTCAGATTGCAAAATTTTGATTGCTGATACTGCTTTTGCGCCTTTGGTGCGGGCGGCGTTTGAGATTTTGGGACGCGAAATCCCTGTCATCGACGTGGCAGATATCTCGCAGGACCGTTTGGGAGAGGATTTTGAGGATTTGGCGACCTCAGGTGCGCGGCTTGACCATGTGCTGCCGGATGATGAGTGGCATCCCATTGCGCTCAATTACACGTCTGGCACATCGGGGCGGCCCAAAGGGGTCGTGTACCATCACCGGGGTGCCTATTTGATGTCCATGGGGACATTGCCCGCGTGGGAGGTTCCCATGCATCCGGTCTATTTGTCGGTGGTGCCTATGTTCCACTGCAACGGATGGAACCATCCTTGGGCAATGGCGGTGCAGGCGGCCACATGCGTTTTCACCCGCGATCCATTGCCTGCGTTGATCTACAAAGCGATTGCCGACCATGGCGTGACCCATTTTGGCGGGGCTCCGATTGTTTTGCAAATGTTGACCGATGCGGACGATAAGCCGAATGTGCCGTTTGATCCGCCCATCAATGTGTTTACGGCAGGGGCACCGCCGCCTGCTGCAATATTGGAAAAGACCAAGGCAATGGGTCTAAAGGTTATGCAGGTCTACGGGCTCACCGAGACGTACGGCCATGTCACCCAATGTGTGTGGCGTGAAGAATGGGAAGGCTTATCAGCCGCAGAACAGGCTGATTTGCAGGCACGGCAAGGTGTGGCGTTTCCGATGATGGAGGGCACGATTGTGGTGGACCGTGAGACCGGCCAACCGGTTCCAGCGGATGGAGAGACCCAAGGTGAGATTGTCATGCGCGGCAATGCGGTGATGAGTGGGTACTACAAAAGCCCGGAGGCCACGGCCGAGGCATTCAAGGGCGGTTGGTTTTGGTCAGGTGACGCGGCCGTTGTTCATCCCCACGGCTACATTCAGATCAAGGATCGATTGAAAGATGTGATCATTTCCGGCGGCGAGAATATATCTTCAGTTGAGGTGGAGGGGGTTTTGTACCGCCATCCGGCTGTGGCTGCGGCAGCGGTTGTCGCAAAGGCGGATGAAAAATGGGGTGAGGTGCCTTGCGCCTGTGTGGAATTGAGGGCCGGGGCTGAATTGTCCGAGGCTGAGATCGACGCGTTTTGCCGCGAGCATTTGGCGGGCTTTAAGCGGCCTAAAGCCTATGTGTTTTGCGAGTTGCCCAAAACCTCCACCGGGAAAATCCAGAAATTCAAATTGCGCGATATGGTGTCAGGCGCCTAAGCGCTTCTAAGGCGTCTGGACCGGGCATGCTGGGCGCAGTGGAATTGATCCAGTGCTGGAGCGATATTGGAAGTGAGTACCGCCAGCCATTGGGGGGCTGTGCGGAAGGCGCTTTGGTCTTTGGACGCAAATTTGGTTCAGTAGGGCCAGTCGCCGTGCCCAACTGCGCAGATTGCTGTGATAATTCGGGTGAAGCTGTCGCGGGCGCGGACAGCGCGATGCCTTGCGCGCAGGTAGCCATGGACCAGACCCGTCTCGTTGAACCAAATCGCGCGCCCGCCTGCGTCCGTAATGGCGTTGCAATACGCCGCCCCGTCGCTGGAGAGGGGATCGCATTGCGCAGATACCAAAACTGTGAGCGGCAGGTTTGAAAAATCGGTGTCCGCCAATGGCATGCAGCGGGGATCGGAGAAATGGGTGTCGTCACCACCGGTACGCATGGTTTTGTAAAATTTGGTCTCTTCAAGTGTGAGCATTGGGGCATGCTCATGCTCCACAAAGCTATCTTTTGTGAAATCGCTGCCAAGACCGGGGTAAATCAAAACCTGACCAATGGGCGCGCGCGCGTGGTGGCGCATGTGGCCTGAAACTGCGGCGGCGAGATTTCCACCCGCGCTGTCGCCCACAAGCACAACCGGCAAGCCCGTGCCCGAGACATGCTCGAACCCGCAAACAGCGTCGTGAAAATCGTCGGGAAAACGGTGCTCCGGGGCAAGTCGGTAATCCACCGAAGTGACATCAAAGCCGGTCCGGTCGCAAATCTCAGCACATATATCGTCATGGCTATCCAGTCCGCCAACTACAAATCCGCCGCCATGGTAATAGACCACATGCGCCTGCGGGTCGGACCTGGCTTTGTGGTATTGCCGGATCGGCAGATCATGGTCCCCGTTTGGGATCACGTGATCGGATGCGGAAACGCCGTCCGGGTAGCCCGCAAAAAACGCCCGGCACATCCTGTCATATGTGGCTCGTTGTGCATCCATGGTGGTTTTGGTGGCGTCATCTGGATACCAACTATTGGTTTTTTCGATGAAAGCCCAAGTCTGGGCGTCGATCAGTTTTTGGTATTTTTCCGGATAATGTGTCAAATCAAGGTCACCATCATGATCGGGGCTTTAGCTGTCGTCACGAATTTTGGAACAGGACGCGTGTGGCTTCAAGCGGCAAACTTGGGATAGAGGCCCGTGTGGCCTTGGTACCGCGCCGCGTTGACGGCCAACAAAATCGCGCCGCTCCACCTTTAGGGGCAGCGAACGTCTACAAACATAAAAAAGGATGCGGTGGTACCCGAGGCCGGACTCGAACCGGCAAGCCGTTAAGCGGGGGATTTTGAATCCCCTGCGTCTACCAATTCCGCCACTCGGGCACTGGGGATGCGTGTAAACCGAATCCGGCAGTGCTGTAAAGTCCATTGACGTCGCCTTTGGGGTCGAAGAATGTGCATCCAAAATAAAACCCACGGGAGGTGGCTGATGACACACAAGAAACCTCAGGATTTACGCTCTGCAAGGTGGTTTGCGCCCGATGACCTGCGCTCTTTCGGGCATCGCTCACGGATCATGCAGATGGGCTACGGGCCCGAGGATTATAAAGACAAGCCGGTCATTGCGATTGTGAACACATGGTCGGACATCAACATGTGCCACGCCCATTTCAAAGAGCGGGTGGAGGACGTCAAACGCGGGATTTTCCAAGCTGGTGGGTTTCCGCTGGAGCTTCCTGCGATTTCTCTGTCTGAGCAGTTTGTGAAGCCGACCACGATGATGTACCGGAATTTTCTGGCCATCGAGACGGAGGAGTTGCTCCGTTCGCATCCAGTGGACGGCGTTGTGCTGATGGGGGGCTGCGACAAGACGACGCCCGCACTCCTGATGGGGGCGACGTCCATGAACATCCCCGCCATCTATTTTCCGGCGGGACCGATGCTCAGGGGCAATTACGCGGGGCGCCAGCTTGGGTCTGGCTCGGATGCGTGGAAATTCTGGGATGAGCGCCGGGCGGGCAATATCTCGGCCGAGGAATGGCAAGGTGTTGAGGGCGGG